>NZ_JAPFQM010000013.1 GCF_026241205.1 Thermomicrobium sp. 4228-Ro | reverse complement strand
CGGTGGTCGAGGACCTCGGCAACGAGATCTACTTCCCGTTCCTCCCCAACGGCGAGGAATACGGGAACATGGGGCCGTGGTACTCGACCTTCACCGTCCAGAACCCCAACAACTTCACGATCACGATCGCGGTCCGCAAGGCGGACGGCACGACCGTGACCACCGCCGAGCTGCAGCCGTTCGCGTCCAAGACGTGGCCGGCCTCGGCCGTCTTCGGTGACGGCAACGGCGGCGGCGTCTACGTCGTCGGGCCGTCGCAGCAGGACGTCGCACTGAACCAGCGGCAGTACACCGTCGTGCGGGGCAGCGAGTGGGTCGGTGGCGCCACCCCCAACCCCCAGCAACCCTGGAAGACCGCATCCCGAACCCGTGCACCGGGACGGGGAACGCGGTGACGGCCGTGGCGATCAGCCAGGACGGCAACCGCTTCGTGCTGGATACTCCGGCTGGTGATGGACCGACTTTCACCATCCAGAATGCCGACTTCGACTACAGCGTGGCCGGCGGCTTGCTCACGATCTACTGGAACAATGACGTCACGGCTTCTCCTCCTACTCCGACCAGGCCCGCGCCCGGGACGACCTACACGGTGACGGTGACCTGCCAGAGCAACATCACCGCGGAGACGCGCATCGGGCCGATCGCTGGCGTGGCGAAGATCGTGGCGCCGGTCGAGAGCAACAGCGGCCGCACCTCGGCGCAGCAGGAGTCGGTGAGCGGTTACACGGCGCTGCCGCAAGACGACGTGCGCATCCCCGGCACGCACCGGCTGGTCTTCCCGATCGTCCAGACCAACACCGGCTGGAACTCGGTGCTCCACATCACCAACTTCGACTCGCGCAGCAACTGCAGCGTCACGGTGACGCTCTACCAGACGCCGTCGGGCTACAGCGACCCGAGCTACGGGCAGTTCGTCAAGCTGCTCGCCAAGGGCCAGACCTGGCACATCGACCTCGCGGGTCAGGGCGTGCCGGACGGCTGGGTCGGGCAGGCCTGGGTGTCGAGCGACTGCGACGTCGCCGCGACCGTCGACCGCGTCAAGCCGGCGCAGCCGTGGGGTGACCCGGTCAACATGGCGCTGACCAACCAGGCGCTGCCGCAGCAGAATGTCGTCAACGTGGTGCAGGCGCTGCCGCTCGTCTTCCAGGGCTACAACGGCTGGAACACCGGCTACTCGATCGCCAACCTGAGCAACGACACGGCGGCGAACGTGCAGATCACCTACTACAACTCGGCCGGTGTGGCGGTCGGTACCGAGAGCCGGGTCATCCAGCCGCGGGCGATGGAGTTCATCTACAAGCCGCACACGACCGACGTCGGGATCGGCGGGTTCGGCCACGCCGTGGTGGTCTCCACCCAGCCGGTGCTGGTGGCGGTCGACTCGGTGAAGTACACCGGCAGCGGCCAGGACGTCGGCCAGGCGCTGAGCTACGTCGCGCAGTCGGGCACCGACATCCCGCACGGGCAGCTGTACATGCCGCTCTTCCAGAAGCAGGGCCTGCTCTCGGGCGGTAACGACAACAGCGGTGTGGCGCTGTTCAACGCGGGTGACCGGCCGGTGCGCGTGTCGATCGAGTTCTACAGCTCGACCGGCTCGCCAACTGCGCCGACGCTGACCGCGCCGATCATCGCCTCGATCCCGGCGCACGGTGGCTACATCGCCTACGCGCCGAGCTACGGCGAGATGCCCAACGGGTTCCAGGGCTCGGTCGTGGTCACGCAGCTCGACGGGCTGGGGCCGATCGTGGGCGTGTCGAACAACGTCAACTACGACGTGACGTTCGACGGCTCGGCCGCCTACAACATGCCGCGTGCCCAGGGCTGGGCGCTCACCTGCACGACTGCGCAGAACCCAGCGCCTGTTAACACGACGCCCGACTGCACGCTGGACGGCATGCTCGGGCCGGGGATCGTGCCGGGCGGCACGCCGATCCTGCTGCACGTCGTCGACGATCCGACGGCCGACGATATGTCGTTCAGCGCAGCGGCTGACGAGAACGTGCTGGCCCTGACGACGAATCCCGACGGCACGTTCACCGCACCGGTGTCGCTGTACTGGGTAACGGACAACAATAACGACAACCAGTTCAACGTCACCGTCGAGCTCTACTACGACGTCGACGGGGACGGCATACTCGGGGCGTACGACGTGCTCCTGACGGTGGTGACGTGCAGCACGTGATCTAAGCGTGCTCGGACTGGACGAGGGCGGGGTCAGGCGACCCCGCCCTCGTTCGTCGGGCAGGAGTCGGTCGGCCCGCACGAGCAGGCGGCCTGCGATCCCGCGCCAGCGGGGAACGCAGCGCACGGCGGTGTCTGCGCACCCCGTATCTGCAGTCGACGAGCGTTCCGTGCTCTCGCTACGCCGGTCGCGCTCTCGAGGGGCGAGGTAGGCGCTGCGCGCCTGTCTTTCGTTCTGCCGGCCCTCGGGGCCGGGCGGGTGCGGCACGCCCGACCCCTACCGGGACAGGCGGTCGCGTACAAGGGCCAGTCGGCGATGCGCCGACCGCTGTCCCCGGCCGACCGCACGTTGTAATGGCGCGGCGTGCCGCGCCCAGCCGCGCCGCAGGCGCGGGACCGTGGCGGGTTTCCCGGGCCTCGTGGCCCGGTTGGGTCAGGCACGCCTGATCCCGACGTGGCTGGCGGTCGTCTGGGCGGCCCCGGTGGGTGACGGACAGGCGACCGTCGGCAAGGGTGCCGCCGTTTGCCCCTATCGGGGCGACGCGTGCGTCGCCCGAGGGGACACCGCTCACCCCCGCTACTGGCGCTGCACCCCTGTCCGCGTTTTTCCTTGTAGGGGCGCGGCGTGCCGCGCCTGAACGTCCGTCCGTTCCCGGCCCTGACGGCCCGGTCGGGCCGGGCACGCCCGACCCCTACGGGACGCCAGCACCGCCTCTCCCGCACGCCAGGGGTCGGGGGTTCGGCCGTGAACCTCGCCCGGCCGCGCCGCCAGGCGAGGGAACGTGATTTGTTCCCGGCCCTCTCGGGCCGGACGGGTCAGGCACGCCTGACCCCTACACAGGGAACGGTGGCACGGCAATAGCCACCGTGACATACGACCGATCACGGTCGCCCTATCGTGTCCCGCCCTGTAGGGGCGAGGCGTGCCTCGCCGATCCGCGCCGTCAGGCGCTGGAACCGGGCCACGTTCCCCGGCCCTCCCGGGCCGCCCGGGTCACGCACGCGTGACTCCTACGGGGATGACGGTGGTCGATCGGACAACGGTGGATGGTCGTCAGGCGGCCGCCGGTAACCGACCGCACGCGGTAGGGCCGACGCGTGCGACGCCCGAGGGGACACCCCCACCCCCGCCGCTCGCGCGGCACCCCGGTCCGCGTTTTTCCCTGTAGGGGCGCGGCGCGCCCGGCCGAGCGGGAGGGCGCGGGTGGCGGACGACGGTGGTGCGGAGCGAGGAGGAGCGGGGCGGGGCGCCCTCCGGCGCCCCGCCGGGGAGACTGGAGGGAACTAGCAGCGGATCCCGTTCAGGGTATCCACCGCGCGGCAGGCATTGAGGAAGCGGCCGTTGGGCCAGGCTGCGGCGAGGCCGGGGATGGAATCGGCTGTCGCGATGAGGCGCTGCTTGAGGCAGGCCGCGGTCGAGCAGATGCCGCTGGCCAGGACCAGCCCGGCGACCCCAGCGGTGATCGGGGAGGCGAAGGAGGTGCCGCAGTTAGCACTGTAGCCGCCGGTGTTGTTCGGCATCAGGATACCCTTGCTCGGATCCGGGTTGCACTGGCCGCCCGGCGCGCCGAGGTCGACGACCTGGGTGAAGGGATTGGGGCTACCGTTGGACATGTAGGTGCGGTTCGTGTAGTTGGTCAGGCTGCGGTTGGGTCCGGTGACGCCGACGACCAGCACCTGCGGGTGACCACCCCAGGTCGTCTGTGGCCACTTGGGAACGGAGGTCGGGTCGTCGAAGTCGTTCCCGGCCGCAAAGACGAAGAGGACACCGCGCGACAGCGCGTACTGCATCGCCCGGTTGAGGGCCGTGTAGGTCCCGGGCGTCAGGGCCGAGTAGCCGAAGCCCCACGAGCCGTTGATGATCTGGGCACCGTGGTCCGCGGCGAAGACGAGGGCATCGGCCAGGGCGGCGGGATCGGGAAGGGTGCCAGAGTCGTTGTCATTCGAGAGGACGATCATCCGGCACTGGGGGCAGACGCCAGCGATCCCCCGCATGTTGTTGTGCGTCGCGGCGATGACGCCCGTGACCTGCGTACCGTGGCCGACCGGGTCGTTCAGACCGCACCCTGGACCGGGCGGCGACCCGCAGATCGTGAAGTCCCGGTAGAGGAGGATCTGGCCAGCCTGGAACTCCTCGTGCGGGCGGTACAGCCCCGAGTCGAGCACGGCGACGATGGGACGGATCCGGCTGCCGCTGACGAGCGTCCAGGCTTGCGGAGCGCGGATCTCCTGGAGGTACCACTGCTGGCCGAAGCGCGCGTCGTTCGGGACCGTCGGCGGGACGGCATCGAAGTGACCGAGCACCGCGAGTCCAGCGTCCTCGACGGCTGGGTCGCTCTTGTAGGCGGCGACGGCAGCCAGCTCGCTCCCCTCCGAGACCTGGACCACGTCGACATCGATCTGCGGGATCGAGCGGAGGAGCTGGGCGCCGAGTCGCTGGTGGACAGCGGCCTTGGTGGCTGCGCTCGTGCCGCGCTTGAAGGTCACCAGGACGCGGCCGGGCTGGTAGGGCGGCAGCTGCTGGCTCGAGCTGGCGGCGGCCAGCAGGGCCGGGGCGATGAGGGTGGCGACCAGCGCGAGCACGATGGCGAAGGTGCGCCAGCGCCACCGTCGTGCGAGCGATACCGAACGCATCGGACTCTCCCTTCCCTTCGCGAGACTATCTGGAGACCGCTCGGTATGCCGGTCGTGACGGGCGGGACGGCACGAGACGAATGACGGACATACGG
>NZ_JAPFQM010000012.1 GCF_026241205.1 Thermomicrobium sp. 4228-Ro | reverse complement strand
GGACAGCACTGTCCACCGAAGGAGTCTTGCGCAGGTACCCAGGACGGGCCGATCCTGTAGGCGACGGACGGAAGCGGAGCAGGCGGGTGCGCCATGCAGTGGATACTGGCCTACGACGGAGCCTGCGGGCGCTGCCGCGCCATCGCCGAGCGGGTCGTGGCGCTGGGCGGTGGACGACTCGCAGCGCGGAGCCTGCGTGAGCCCGAGGTGGCGGCCTGGCGGGAGCGGGCGCTGGGAGCGAGGGCGCCGTGGGAACCGGTGTTGTTCGCGGTCGCTGGTGACCGCCTGCAGGCGTACACCGGGCGGCGGCTGGTTCTGGAGCTGGTGCGGCTGCTCGGCGTGCGGCGGGGGCTGGCGCTGGCGAGCGAACTGCGGGAGCTCGCGCCGCCGGCCGGAGCGGGTCCGGCGCTCACCCGGCGGCGGGTACTCGGGCGCCTGGCTGGACTCGGCACCGCGCTCGGGCTCCTGGCGAGCGGGAAGGTGGCGATCGAGCCGCAGCAGGCAGAGGCAGCACCACCACCATTCCGGCTGAACATCCTCACCGTCGAGCGAGTAGCCAGCGGCCAGACGATCGAGTGTTTTGCGCATGTGCCGGCTCTGGTTCAGTGGCTAGAAAGCGAGCACAAGTGGAGCCCGGATGCGATCGTGCGTTTCCGTTCGGCCGTTCGCGAGAAGACCTTTTCCGGCTCGATTCTCGCTGACACTGTGCGGCGCATCGCTCTGGTGTGTCTCGAGGGAGTCGCCACTTACGCGTGGCTGGACTCACCAGCTGGAGTGCCAGTGTTCGCAGTCGAGCAGGGTGGCACCGTTCGCCTACTCAGACCTGATGAACTCGGTCTGTCGCTTGGCCCGACCGCGGACCCAGTGCTGCAGGCCAGCGCGAACTGCTGTCCCGACTGTCGGGCCTGTCTCGTCGCGAACTTCTTGTGCGCCGGCCTCGCCTTTTGCTGCTTCACTGGCAACATGATCTGTTGCAGCGCAGCCGTGGGAACGTGTGCGAGTGCCATTATCCAGTGCTCACGGCAGCTCGGTTGTAACTGCTGGCCCTGCATTCGCCCATGGTGAAGACGGCGACGTGTTCCGGAGAGTGGTGGAAACAGCGAGCAGTGGAGTCGTCTCGTAACGCAGCAGACCAGGCAGTCGTTCTGGAAGCCATCACGGTCGCCTGCCCCGGCAAGCTCATTCTCGACGCCATCGACCTGCGGGTACCACTGGGGTGCATCTGCGGACTCCTCGGTCCGAACGGGGCTGGCAAGACGTCGCTCCTGCGCTTGATCGCCGGTCTCCTGAAGCCCGGGCAGGGTAGGGCTATCGTACTGGGCATGGAGCTACCGGCGCGAGCGGACGCGGTGCGTCGGCTCATCGGCTACGTTCCGGAACGGGACGGCCTCTACGACGAGATGCGCGCACGGGATCACCTCGAACATGTTGCACGGCTCGTGTTGCCGCACGATCGGCAGCGACGGCAGGCACAGCTGCGCGAGGTGATCCGGATCCTGGCTCTCGACGAGGTCCTCGACGAGTGGTGCGGCTCGCTCTCGGCCGGCTTCCGCAAAAGGGTTGCCCTGGCGCGCGCACTCCTCGGTGAACCGAAGCTCTTGCTCCTCGACGAGGTCACGAACGAACTCGATCCGCTCGCGCGCGTCGATTTCCTGAACTGGCTCCGCGAGTGGCAGCGGGCACGTCCCGACCGAACCGTGATCTTCGCGACGCACGTCCTCGGTGACGCGCTGGTCGTCTGCGACCGCTTCGTCGTTCTGGGACGCGGCAAGGTCATCGCGTCCGTGACGAGGGACGAACTCAAGACACCGGAAGGAGACGAGCGCAAACTGGAAGAGGCACTCAGAACGCTGCTTGTCCGTGCGTGAGAGGGCGCCTATGCTGGCATGCTTTTGGGAACTCTGCCGCTGGGAGCTTGCCCGGACTCTCGCCGCGCGTGAGCGTGGGCGGCGGCTTCTGGCCTTTCTCGTGATGCCGCTCCTCCTGTTCGCCTCCAGCGCTCCCATCATCCCTGCGGAAAGTGTGGCCCTGCTTCTCCCAACCGGGTTCGGGGTCTTCGTCCTCATCCTGTTCCCTTTCGCCGCACTGTCCAGCTTGCTCGCCAGTGCGGTCGCTGGGGAGCGCGAGCGCGGAACGCTCGAGGTCTGGCTACTTGCGCCCGTCCCGGACTGGATGCTCGCTCTGGCGAAGGTCGTGCCGTACTGGCTCGTCGGTTTGCTGTACGACGCTGCGCTGGTAAGTGCTGTAACAGGGGTCGCTGCTTTAGCCGGGCAGCCCGTGCCGCTCCGAGGATTGCTGATGTCGCTGGTCTTCGCGGCGAGCGGTTTGCTCACCGTCATGGCCCTTCAGGTGAGCATCTCAGCGTGGGCAGAATCGACCGCAGTCGCGCAACAGTTCGTCGTCCTCCTGTTGCTGCTGCCAGGACTCGCTGCTTTTGCGATCGAGCCGGTGACACGTTTCCTGTTCCACTCGTTGGATTCGTTTCCGGTCTTCTCTTTCTCGCTCGGAGCGCTTCCCGTCATGCTGCTCTCGATTTTCATCGTGCTCCGGGCCGTACGGCGCGACCGACTCGCCTTGCGGTGCAGCCAGGCATCGAACCGATCGACGCGCACCAGGAGGTGACCGTGCCCCTACCTGCGCCGGGAGAGAACGATACCGAGCGAAAGGGCGGTTGGATGCCGGACAAACGCAGCCAGACGCCGGTTCGATATGTCCCG
>NZ_JAPFQM010000011.1 GCF_026241205.1 Thermomicrobium sp. 4228-Ro | reverse complement strand
GACAGGGCACTCCTGAAGGCCTGCGTTCGGCGCGAGTCGAACGTGGCATGAGGAGTTGTGGGTCTTGCCCGGATATTCGATGTCGTATACAATCGCGGTGGGACCTCAGCGGGGAGTAGGTGGACGAGGGATGAGCAAGCAGGAACTCGCGTATCGAACGATCCGCAAACGGATCATCGAAGGAGTCTACGGGCCGGGGTATCGGCTGGTCATCGACGAGCTGGCGCGCGAGCTGGGGTGCAGTGCCATCCCGGTGCGGGAGGCCTTGCGCCGGCTGGAGGCGGAGGGCTTGCTGGAGTTCGTCAAGAACGCCGGTGCGCGTGTCGTCAGTATCGATCCTCTCGAATACTGTGACGTGCTCTCCACGCTGGCGGTGCTCGAGGGGTACGCGACCGTCCTCGCGGCACCGCACATGACGCCAGAGGATTTTCAGAAGCTGCGTGCTCTCGAAGCAGAGATGGAGCGTGCGGTCGGCATCGGCGACATGCTGCGCTATAGCCAGCTGAACCGCGCCTATCACGAGGTGATCTACGAACGTTGCCCCAATCGGTATCTCGTATCGCAGATCGAGCTGGCCTGGGCGCGGCTCGACTCGATGCGCCATTCGATCTTCGTTCTACTGCCCGCCCGGGCGCGCTCCTCGCTCGAAGATCACCGGCGCATCACGACGTTGCTGGAGCAGGGCGGTCCAGCTGACGAGATCGAACGGGTCGTCCGCGACCACAAGCTCGCGACACTGGAGGCATTCCGCCGGTGGTCGGTGGAGAGCGGCAAAGCGCTCGACGGCCATGAGGACGGTTACGCACCGGCGTCCATGTCGCTGAGCGAGTGACGCTCTGCGGTCGAGGTTCGGTCACGGCAGGAGTTTACGTCGCCAAGGAGGTTCGCCTATGACCTGATGATCGGCGGTGTTGCGTTCAGGTGGTGTACGAGAGGGGTCGCGATGGATACCACGAAGCTGCGCGGGTCGATCGTCCCATTGGTGACGCCGTTCCGGGACGGTGTTGTCGATTTCGAGACGCTCGGTGCGTTGATCGAATGGCAGATCGCGAGTGGGAGTCATGGGATCTCGGTGACCGGATCGACCGGTGAACCAGCAGCGTTGACGCTCGCGGAACGGGAACAGGTCATCGCCTATGCCGTGGAGGTCGTCCGCGGGCGCGTGCCGGTTGTCGCTGGAACGGGCGCGCATTCGCTCGCCGACACCCTGCATCTGACCCAGTTCGCCGAACGGGCTGGTGCCGATGCCTTGCTGATCATCACGCCACCGTACTGCCGTCCCACCCAGGAAGGGCTATACCAGTATTTCGTGACGGTGGCGAAGGCGACGTCGCTCCCGGTGATCATCTACAACATCCCTGGTCGGACGGCGGTCAATCTCGATCCGGAGACGCTGGCGCGCATTCGGGAAGCGTGCCCGAACGTCGTGGGCGTCAAAGAAGCTAATGTCGATTTTATCCAGGTGAGTCGCCTCTTTGATCGGTGCGGTATGGACCTTCTGGTCTATTCCGGTATCGAGGCGCTCTGCTTTCCGCTCCTGGCACTCGGCGGTGCCGGCTATTTCAGCGCTACGGCGAACGTCCTTCCGCGCGAGCTCGCCCGGCTCTACGATTTGACAGTGGCTGGGCAGTGGGAAGAGGCCCGTGCACTGCATTTCCATCTGCTGGAGATGAACGAAGCGCTGTTCATCGAGACCAATCCGGGGCCGGTCAAGTACGTCCTCGGGTTGATGGGGAAGATCCGTCCGGAACTGCGTCTCCCGCTGGTCTTGCCGTCGCCGGAGAACCAGGAGCGGCTTCGGGCAGTCGCGAGACGCTACGGTCTGATCGCAGAGTGAGAGGCGAGAAATGGAGGCGAGTCGATGCGTACTGCCCGTTTCATAGCGGAGGGACGACTCCATATCGGCACGGTCCACGAGTCGTGCCTCGTCGACGAGGCAGGCCGCTGCTACCCCTTCGAGGCGGTGACCTGGTTGCCCCCGGTCGAGCCCCGGAAGATCATCGGGGTGGTGCTCAACTATGCGGAGCATGCGCAGGAACTCGGCATGGAGGTGCCGACGGCACCGGTCCTGTTCTTCAAGCCGACGACCGCACTGATCGGCCATCGGGCGCCGATCGTCTACCCGACGGGAGTCCAGTCCCTGCATTACGAGGTCGAACTCGCCGTGGTCATCGGTAAACGGTGCCGGAAGGTGGCGCGCGAGCGGGCGTTCGAGGTGGTTCGGGGATACACCGTTGCGAACGATGTCACGGCTCGGGACTTCATTACCAACTACTTCCGTCCCCCAGTAAAGGCCAAAGGATTCGATACGTTCTGTCCCCTCGGCCCCTGGCTCGTCGATGCCGGAGACATCGATCCGGACAATGTGACGCTGCGCGCGTATGTGAACGGTGAGTTGCGGCAAGAGGGGCACACGAGCCGACTCATCTACAAGGTCGCTGATCTCATCGCCTACATCAGCGAGTTCATGACGCTGGAGCCGGACGACGTGATCATGACCGGGACGCCGGAGGGTATCAGTTTCGTCAAGCTGGGCGATGTCGTGCGGGTCGAAGTGGAAGGGATCGGGGGGCTGGAGAATCAGATCGTGGCCGAATGATGGAGCGACGGAGGATAACGATGGCGCGTGTTGAGCAGAAAGACTACGTCGCGTTGCGTGAATCTGTCCTGCCGCGTGTGCGGACGGTCAAGCATTTTATCGCTGGAGAGTTCATGGAAGGGACCAGCGGAGCGTTCTTCGAATCGGTCGATCCGGCGACTAACGAGGTCATCGCGACGGTGCCGGCGGCGGGGCCGGACGACATCGAGCGAGCGGTTAGCGCAGCGTTGCGTGCGTTTACGGAAGGACCCTGGCCACGCCTGCCGGCGGCTGAGCGGGCGCGCATCCTGCGGCGCATCGCCGAGCTGATTCGTGAGCGTGCCGACGAGATTGCGGTGGTGGAGAGCGCTGACACCGGTATTCCGATCGCGCAGATCCGCGATGCCCAGGTCCTGCGTGCTGCTGACAATTTCGATTTCTTCGCCGAGATGGCGACCAAGATCACCGGGGAATCCTATCCGGTCGATGATCTCTTCATCAACTTCACGATTCGCCAACCCGTCGGCGTTGCCGGCCTCATCACCCCATGGAACACGCCGTTCATGCTCGAGACATGGAAGGTTGCTCCGTGTCTGGCGGCGGGCAATACCTGCATCTTGAAGCCGGCCAGCTGGTCGCCGCTGTCGGCGTACAAGCTCGCGGAGGTTATCCGAGATGCTGGTGTACCACCGGGGGTATTCAATCTCGTATATGGTCCCGGTGAACGTGTCGGTGAGGCGTTGGCTCGTCATCCTGCGGTGAAGCTGATCTCCTTCACCGGCGAGACGACGACCGGCAAGCGACTGATGCACGTTGGCGCGGAGACGCTCAAGCGCTTCTCGATGGAACTCGGTGGCAAGTCGCCGGTGGTCGTCTTCGCTGACGCCGATCTGGACCGGGCGCTCGATGCGACGATCTTCGGGGTGTTCTCGCTGAACGGCGAGCGGTGCACGGCTGGATCGCGCTTGTTGCTGCAGAAGGACATCTACAATGACTTCGTCGACCGATTGGTGCGGCGAGTTCAGCGGATCCGCGTCGGCCATCCGCTCGATCGAGCGACAGAAGTGGGGCCGCTCATTCACCGCAAGCATCTCGAACGAGTGCTGCGGTACGTCGAGATTGGGCAAGAGGAAGGGGCGATACTCGCTACCGGTGGGCGTCGACCGGAAGATCCAGAGCTGGCGCGCGGGAACTACCTGCTGCCGACCGTCTTCGTGGATGTCGCGCCGACGATGCGGATCGCCCAGGAGGAGATTTTCGGCCCCGTTCTGAGTGTCATTCCCTTCTCCACTGAGGAGGAGGCGCTCCGTATCGCCAACGGTGTGCGGTATGGCCTGGCGGCCTATGTCTGGACGAACGACACGAGTCGGGCCTTGCGCATGGCGCGAGGGATCGAATCGGGGATGGTGTGGGTGAATTCCCAGAATGTCCGCGATCTCCGAACGCCATTCGGTGGGATGAAGGAGAGTGGGATCGGCCGGGAAGGGGGTGTCTATTCGTTCGAGTTCTATACCGAGCTGAAGACGGTCCATCTCGCGCTCGGGCGTCACCGGATCCCGCGGATGGGTGCGGATGAGTGAGCATGGACGGAAGGTGGGTGTGCAGTGGCGAGGGAACCGTCGTTCACGATCCTGAAGACCGGGCACGTCGAGTTACGCGTGACGGATCTCGAGCGAGCGCGTGCCTTCTACGTCGATGTTCTCGGCTTCTTCGAGACCGAGCGGGACGCTGACCGCCTGTACCTGCGTGGTATCGAGGAGTGGGAGCACCACAGTCTCATCCTGCGGCAGGCGGCAACACCTGGTCTCGGTCACTTCGCCTTTCGTGTGGCCGCGGAGGAAGACCTCCTGGCACTGGAGCAGCTGGCCCGCGAACGGGGGCTCCCGGTTCGGTGGATCGAGGAAGGGGCTGAACGCGGACAGGGCCGAGCGTTGCGGATACAAGACCCGCTCGGTTTTCCCATCGAGTTCTACCATCGCGTCGAGCGCGTCGAGCGGTTGCTGCAGCAGTACCATCGGCACCGCGGGACGCACGTGCTCCGAATCGACCACGTCAACGTGCATACACCGGCGATCGAGCGGGGCATCGACTGGTATCGGATGCTGGGCTTCGCTGTCTCCGAAGTCACGATCACCGAGGACGACCCGCCGCGAGTTTGGGCCATCTGGCTTCGGCGCAAGCAGACAGTGCACGATGTCGCGCTGATGACCGGACCCGGTCCGCGGTTGCACCATATCGGCTTCTGGCTCGGGGAGGCATCGGCGGTCACGCGTGCGGCCGATGTGATCGCGGCGGCTGGATATGGGCGCTGCATCGAGCGAGGGCCGGGACGGCACGGCATTTCCAACGCGATGTTTCTCTACCTGCGCGATCCGGACGGCAACCGTATCGAGTTGTATGCTGGAGACTATCTCATCCCCGATCCGGACTTTGAGCCGGTGGTGTGGATGCTGAACGATCCACGGCGGCAGACGCTCTGGGGACATGTCCCGCCACGGAGCTGGTTCGATGAGGCGGCACCCGTCGAGGACTTTGCCGGTACCGGTTTCGTCGCGGTCGTGCCTCCCTCGGAGGCTTTTCTGCCCGCCTATGTCGATCGCTAGCGCCTCGTTCGCACCGGCTGGGGTAATTGAGGAGCGGGCAGTGTGCGGGGGACAGCACTTGCGGAGAAGGATCTCCGGTGCGGAGCCAGCGGGCAGCACCGTGGAGCGGCATGTTGTCCCGTCGCGTGCCAGTATCAGCGCAGCCGACCGGCAACTTTCCTGGTGATCTGGTGTTGACATGGTGCATGATGTCGTATATGATCTGATATGCGAGCAATCCCCGACGTGATCCGGTGAGCGAGAGGAGTAGGGATCGGCTGAACGGAGCACGCTGCAGGCGTGGCGAGTGTGTAGTGGGGAGGAACGTCGATGGCCGCTAGGGCTCGCAATCTCCAGGAACTCGTCGAGACGAACCCGAATCTCCAGCAGCTTCTCTACAACAACCCGACGGGTGGGCGCTTCTGGCCGAACGTGCCGCCGGAGTTCAGCAACTGGCGGGATGAACAGCGCGGGTGGCGCGAAACGGTCGTCCTGTTCGAGCAGTCCTACCACATGACGAATCTGTACGTGCGCGGTCCGGATGCTTTCCGCCTGCTCAACTATCTCTCGATCAACTCGTTCCAGGGTTTTCAGCCGGGGCAAGCCAAACAGATGGTGTGTGTCTCACCGAACGGCTATTACGTTGGGGATGCCATTCTCTTCTATCTCGACGAGCACGAGTTCGTCATTGTCGGTGTGGGGGCGATCCACAACTGGGTCGAGTACCATGCCCAGGCACTCGGGGCGCAGGTGACCCTGGAGCGCGACGAGTCGTCTCGGGCCGATCCGCGGCGTCCGCGAACCTGCTACCGGTTCCAGCTGCAAGGGCCGAACGCTCGTCCGCTGATGGAGAAGTTGACTGGTGGCCGGGTTCCGGACATTCCGTTTTTCCACTTCACCTACATCGACATTGCTGGCCATCGTGTCGGGTATCTGCATCACGGCATGGTCGGCGTCGAGGGCGCGGAGTTCTGGGGACCCTTCGATGAGCTGCAGGCAGTCAAGGCCGCGATTCTGGAAGCAGGGGCGGAGTTCGGCCTCCGGCAGGTGGGATCACGCACGTATGCCACCAATGCCCTCGAGTCGGGGTGGATTCCGAATCCGCTGCCGGCTGTTTACACGGGTGAGCAGCTGCGTCCGTATCGCGAGTGGCTGCCGGCAACTGCTTTCGAGGCGGTGAGTTCGCTCGGCGGGAGCTTCGTGTCCGACAATATCGAGGACTACTATCTCACCCCTTGGGATCTGGGATACGGGCGACTCGTCAAGTTCGATCACGATTTCATCGGTCGGGCGGCGCTGGAGCGGATGACGCATCTGCCGCATCGCAAGCGCGTTACCTTCGTGTGGGACGAGCGCGACACGGTTCGCATCCTCTCGAGCGTGATCGAAAAGCCGTACGGCCAAAATTACAAGTACTTCGATCTTCCCCTGGCGCAATACGCGACCTGGATGTACGACGCGGTACTGAACGATGCGGGTGAGGTCGTCGGTTTCGCGATGTGGACGGGCTTCGACGTGAACGAACGGGCCGTGCTCGCCCTGGGGACAGTGCGCGCCGAGTATGCGCAACCGGGTACGCGACTGCGCTTGATCTGGGGTGAACCGAACGGTGGTTCCCGAAAGCCGTCAGTCGAGCGGCATGTCCAGGCCGAGGTCGAGGTCACGGTCGGCCCGGTGCCCTACAGCGAGCCGAGCCGTCGGTACCGCGAGATGGTGCTCCACCGTCGCGGATGACCGGAGCGATCTACGGTGTGGACGGCGCAAATGCACGGAAAGAGGGGGAACGCATGTCTAGTAGGTGGAAAAGCTGGTTCTTCGGGCTGTTCGTCGTCGCATTCATCCTAGCCGGTTGTGCCCAAGGGAGTCCCACTCCGACCCCAACGGCCGCTCCCTCGCCGACGACCGCGGCGAGTCCGACCGCGCAGCCCGCAGCACCGACGGCGACCACGCCGTCCGGCGCCCAGCAGACGCCAGCAACGACACCGCAGGCCGGTGCTGAAACCGGTGAACCGTATCGCATCGGAGCCGTGCTCTCACTGACCGGTCCGGCAGCGCCCCTCGGTGGGCCGCAACGGGACACGTTGGAGCTCTTACGTGATGAGGTGAACCGGCAGGGTGGCGTGCTCGGCCCGGATGGAAAGCGTCATCCCCTGGAAGTGATCATCTACGATGACCAGAGCCAGCCGACGCAGGCCGTGCTCGCGGTGACGCGCCTCATCGAGCAGGATCGCGTCCCAGTGGTCATTTGCTGTGCGACGAGCGGTGCGTCGGTTCCCGCTGTGGACGTGGTGCAGCGGGCTCAGATCCCGATGATCGCGACGGCCTCCAGCCAGGCGATCACGCACCCACCGGAGGAACGGCAGTGGGCCTTCAAGCCGACATGGGACGGTGACCAGGTTGCTGAGGGGTTGCTCCGGAACCTTCAGCAGCGCAACGTTCGCCGGGTGGCATTGCTCAGTGTCGCGAACGAGTTCGGCGAGAGCGGGAAGATTGCGTTTGAGCAACTCGGCCCACAATACGGGATCGACCTGGTCGTGAACGATACCTTCAACGCGGGTGTGACGGATCTGACTCCACAGCTCGTCCGCGTGCGTGCGAGCAATCCAGAAGCGCTGGTCATTTACGCCAACATTCCGGAGGTCGTCGTCGCGCTCAAGAATATGCGAGATCTCGGTATGGACATCCCAGTCTATCTCACCAACGCGGTTGCAAGCCCAGCATTTCTAAAGGCCGCTGGTGAGACGGCTGAGGGCGCGATCGTCCAGACCGGGAAAGTGTTCGTCTTCGAGGACTTGCCCGACTCCGACCCGCAGAAGCCGGTCATTGCGGAGTTCGTGCGACTCTATGAATCGCGCTACGGTTCACGTCCGGATGCGTTCGCCGGTCACGCGTACGACGCCTTCTGGTTGATTGTCCAGGCGTTCGAGAAGGCTGGCCAGGATCCTGCTGGCATTCGTGACGCGATCGAAGGGACGTCGCGCTTCGTCGGCATCACCGGTGTTCTGACCTTCTCACCGACCAAGCACACCGGTTTCAACCTGGAGGACATGGTGCTCGCTGTCGTCGAAGGCGGTCGCTTCCGCTTGTTGCGGTGACGCGGCGGGACGAGGTGGACGATGCGTGACGTACTGGTCTGGCAGCTCCCGCAGTGGATCGTCAGCGGTGTGGTGATGGGCTGTGTGTACGCTCTCGTCGCCGTTGGACTGGTGATCGTCCACAACGTTACCCGGATCCTGAACGTCGCGCAGGGGGCGTTCGTGATGCTGGGCGCCATGCTGACGATCCAGTTCGCCAAGTGGTTGCCGCTCGCCCCGGCGGTGGTGGCTGCCGTGGTGGTGACGATCGTCATCGGAGCTGTCACCTACGGCATCCTGATCTATCCGCGATTCGAAGCCGGACTGCTGACGCTCATCATGCTGACGTTCGGCGCGGATGTCATCTTTCGCACGGTCGCGCTGATCCTTTGGGGACCCGATCCACTAGCTCTGCGCGAATTCACACCGGGGAGGCCGCTCATCATCGGTACGGCGGTCGTGACTCGCCAGGCACTGTGGGTCATTGGGGTGACGGCACTGCTGGTGATTCTCCTGCAGCTGTTCTTCAAGCGGAGCTTGCTGGGCACCGCCCTGCGTGCCTGTGCGTCGAATCCGACGGCCGCGCGCCTGGTGGGCATCCGCCCGCAGCTCCTGGGGCTCGTCAGCTGGATGCTGGCAGCCGCCTTGGGCGCCTTTGCTGGGGCGGTCATTGCCCCGGTGACGTTCGCGACCTACTTCATGGGGCTCGAGCTGACGATTCGCGGTGTTGTACCGGCTGTGCTCGCCGGGCTGGCGAGTCCGGTCGGTGCGGTCGTCGGGGGCGTAGTCTTCGGGATCATCGAAGCGGTCGCTGCGGGTGTTTATTCGGGGCTCCGTGATGTCGTCGCCTTCGTCTGCCTCGTCGCCATTCTCGTCGTGCGAGAACTGCGGACCGGTGTCGTGACGGCGCATCTGCGTGCACGTATGCGGGCCTGGAAGGTCGGCGAGCTGGCGAGGGGGCAGCAGTGAACGGAGGGGTCGAACTCAGGCGTGCGCTACGCTCGGATCGGGAAATCCTGACCGTGCTGGGAGCGGCGGTACTCGCCCTCGTCGCTGTCCTCTTGTTGGGCGGGGCCGGTGCTTATGCGGTCACCATCCTGAACGTCGTGCTCCTGCGAGCGTTGGCTGCGACCGGTGTGGTGCTGCTGACGGGTTACTGTGGACAACTCTCGCTCGGGCAGGGAGCCTTCGCAGCCATCGGGGCCTACATCAGCGCAATTCTGGCGACCCAGTATGGGCTGTCACCCTGGCTCACGATCCTGCTGGCGTGCATGGCTGCCGGTCTGACGGCGTGGATCGTGGGATTTCCACTCTTGCAGCTGAGAGGCCACTATCTCGCCCTCGGCACGCTGGCGCTCGCGGCGATCGTCTACCAGCTGTCGGTCGAACTGCGTGGGATCACCGGTGGGGCGTCCGGCATCACGAGTATACCGGGCCTCACCGTATTCGGACGCGAGCTCGGCTCCCCGTGGACCTATAGCTGGATCATCGGTCTGGTGTTCGTGCTCGGCATGTACGTGGCGGGACGGTTCGGGTTCGGGCGCATGGGCCGACTCGCTCAAGCAGTACGCGAGGACGAGACAGCTGCCGAGGCGATCGGTATCTCGCCCTTCGGTGTGAAAAACGTCTCGTTCGTCACCGGTGCTGTTCTTGCGGGTGTCTCGGGGGCGCTCTACGTGCACTGGGTCCGTTTCCTGGACCCGGTTCCGTTCGGATTGCAGTACTCGATCGAGGTCCTGACGATGGCAGTATTCGGCGGCATCGGGTCGATCTGGGGCGGTTTGCTCGGGGCGACCACCCTGACCGTCCTGACCGAGGCGCTGCGCTACGTCACGGGCGTTGCGTCGGCTGAGTACCAGGCACTCGCGTTCGGCGTCGTCTTCGTCGCTGTCTTGATGCTCTGGCCCCGTGGCCTGGCAGGGATCGCCGACTTGTGGTCGACACGCGGGCGGACGAACGGTCAGAGGGGCGACGGACCGAGCGTGGGCCGTGAGGGAACGTCAGAGGCGGAGGTTCGGATCGGCGAAGGAGCGCTGGTCGCGGATCATCGCGTGAGGGGACCGATCGGACTGCAACAGGGCGCCGAAGTCGTGGTCGTGCAGCGGTTGCACTGTCGGTTCGGTGGCGTGAAGGCGCTGGAAGATGTCAACCTCGTCCTGCGCGCCGGCGAGATACTCGCCGTGATCGGGCCGAACGGCGCGGGCAAGACGACCCTCTTCAACGTGATCGCTGGAGCGATCAAGCCGACGGCAGGTGCCGTGACGGTTCTCGGACGGGACATTCGGGGGCTCCGGCCGTACGAGGTGGCGCGATTGGGAGTGGCCCGCACGTTCCAGAACGTGCGGTTGTTCACCGAGATGACGTGCGTCGAAAATGTCCTGGCCGCGTTAGAGGCGCACAACGGATACGGCATGGTGCGCGGCGTGGTTCTGCCGCTGCGTGCCCGGCAACGCGAAGACGCGGCGGTGGATGAGGCACACCGCTTACTGGCCCTCGTCGGACTCGCCGAGTTCGCGCACCTCCGTGCCGGTGATCTTCCCCTAGCGAAACAGCGTGCGCTCGAACTCGCGCGAGCGCTGGCGCGTCGACCGACGCTGCTTCTCATGGACGAACCCGCCTCAGGGCTCAACGAAGCGGAACGTGACGAGCTGGCCGCTCTCATGCGCTCCCTGAACGCGTCCGGCGTGACCATCCTGCTCATCGAACACGCTGTCGATTTCGTGATGGCGCTCGCCGATCGCGTGGTGGTGTTGAGCCGCGGCGTGAAGATCGCCGAGGGAACGCCCCTGGAAGTTCGGAGCGACCGTCACGTCATCGAGGCCTACCTCGGTGAGGCTGCGTAGTCGTTCGGGGGTGGAGGACGAACGCGTGTTGCGTGTCGAACAGGTTGCATCCGGTTATGGGAAAGTGCAGGTACTCCGGGATGTCAATTTGCATGTCGGGCGCGGCGAGATCGTCGGCGTGGTCGGCCCCAGTGGTGCTGGCAAATCGACACTGGCCAAAACGATCTCCGGGCTGTTGCGAGTGTACGGAGGACGTATCGTTTTCGGCGACGTCGATGTGACGCGAAGTGCCCCGGACAGTCGGATTCGGCTCGGCCTGGTTCACATTCCCGAGCGTCGCGAACTCTTTTGGGATCTCACGGTCGAAGAGAATCTGCGGCTCGGTGCCTATATCCGCCTGCGTGGTGCTGCGAAGCAGGAGGTCGAGCGGGACCTCGAGGAGGTGTACGGGCTGTTCCCGGTTTTGCGCGAGCGGCGGAAGCAGGTTGCTGGGACGCTCTCCGGCGGTGAACAGCAGATGCTCGCGATCGCACGCGGGCTGATGGCAGGGCCGGTGCTGGCAGTCATCGATGAACCCTCTCTCGGCCTGGCCCCTCTGATCGTGCGCGAGATCTACGAGCGCTTCTGCTTGCTGCGGGATAGGGGGCTCGGGCTACTCCTGCTCGAAGAGAACGTGAGCCACGTTCTCGGTGTGGCGGATCGGGTCTACGTCCTGGTTGGAGGTCGGATCGTCTACGAAGGCGATCCGAAAGCCATGAATCGCGATGAGATTGCGAAGCTCTACATTGGCTGAGGGATGATCGGCCCTCCAGGTGCTCGGAAAGAAGAGCCCTCGGGTTCGGGAAGGATGAGAGGGATGCGGGGATCAGTCGGTGTCATCGGGCTCGGCACCATGGGGAGTCGGATGGCGCACCGGCTCGCCGCTTCAGGCTTCCGTGTCGTCGGCTTCGACGTCTCGGGAGCGCAGGGGAAGTTGCCAGCCCAGGCAGAAGAAGCGCGCGATGTTGCCGACGTTGCCCGCCAGGCGGAGGTCGTCCTGCTCAGCCTACCGGACGGCAACGCCTCACGTGCTGTCGCGCGTGAAATCGCAGCATTCCTACGCTCGTCTGTTGAGCGCAGCCCGCTCCATACGGTGGTGGATCTCTCGACGATCGGTGCGCGAGCGGCGATTGAGTGTGCCGAACTGCTGCGCGAGGTTGGCATCGACTATCTGGATGCGCCGGTGAGTGGTGGGCCGATTGCGGTCGAGGAGGGGCGCCTGACGGTCATGGTGGCTGGTACCGCAGAGGCCTTGGAACGAGTTCGGCCGTATCTCGCTGCGTTCGCCGGTCATATTTTCCACGTCGGATCACATGCTGGGCAGGGACAGGTGATCAAGCTGGTCAACAACTACATCGCCGCGACTGCGCTGGCCGTCACCTGCGAGGGAGTGGCGTTCGCGGTGTCACAAGGGCTGGACATGCGGACTGTGCTCGACGTGCTCAACGTTTCGACCGGCCGGACGACGGCCAGTACCGACATGTTTCCCCGGTCCGTGTTGCCAGGGACATACGACTTCGGGTTCCGCAACAGGTTGCTGGTGAAAGATCTGCTGCTGTACGTGGACACGCTCATGCAAGAGCGGCGGTGGGGCGTTCTGCCGTCAGTCGTCACGCATCTCTGGGAAGACTTCGCCCGCGAGCATCCCGACGCCGACGCGACCTATTTTTATGAGTATGCGCGCGTGCGCATACTCGGTGCCTAGGTTGTCGCACCCTGGGCATTCGTTCCCTGTTCGTGTGCCTGCAGCCCTTCGCTTGTGCAGAGGTACGGGATGATGCTCGGTCTGACATTGAAGGACAAGTTGCGGCGCGGTGAGGCGGTGATCGGCTGTTTCGTCGGTGTACCGTCACCCGAGCTTGTCGAGATGCTCGGCTGGCTTGGCTTCGATTTTGTCGTCATCGACGCCGAGCATGGCCATATCACGCCGCAGTCGGCGTACTGGATGGTCGTCGCTGCCGAGAGGAGCGGCTTGTGTCCACTCGTCCGCATACCGACGATCGACGAGAGCGTGATCCAGACGTACCTCGACCTCGGTGCAGCCGGACTTTTCGTCCCGCGTGTCGAGACGGTGGAGGATCTGCGGCGTCTGGAGAAGGCGGCCTTCTATCATCCCCTCGGCGAGCGTGGACTCGGCCACGTCCGTGCCGGGCGATACGGTTACCGTCAGCCGTTGAACGTCTTCGCGCAGCAAGCGAATGCGGCTCTCGTTCTCGTCGCGCAGGTGGAGACGCAGCAGGCGATCGAGCACCTCGATGTCCTGGTGACTGACCCGCTCGTCGATGCGGTTTTCATCGGAGCGACCGATCTTGCACAGTCGCTGGGATATCCAGGCGAAGCGTGCCATCCGAACGTCCGAGCAGTGATCGAGAACATCGTGCAGGTTGTCGGCCTCCGGAAGCCGCTGGGGACGAGCGCGCGTGAGCCGGGTGCGATCGCCGAAGCGGTCGCGGGCGGGTTCCGGCTGATCCTGGCGAACGTCCACAGCATCGTCCGAGCAGGCGCTGCACAATACCTCGATGCGTTCGCCGCAGCGAAGGGGACATGACGGGTCACGGCACCGGTGCGCCGGGTGATGTGAGCACCGGGCTGAGGCACGGTCTCCAATGACCAGGGGGTAAGGGGCGATGCGTGAGGGTCTGCGGTTGTTGGTTGTCGGTGGGCACGCTGCCGATTTCGTCTGGCGGGCTGGAGGGACGATCGGGAAAGTCACGATGCACGGTGGGCAGGCGAAAGTGGTGGCGCTCACCTATGGGGAACGCGGCGAGTCGGGCGAGTTGTGGCGCGAGCCGGGCCAGACAGTGGAGCGCGTGAAAGAAGTGCGCCGACGCGAAGCTGAGGCTGCGGCTGCAGCGCTCGAAGCCGAGTTCGAATGCTGGGATCTCGGTGATTGGCCGCTGCGAATCACCGACGAGATCATCTCGCGACTTGCCGCAGTGATCCGCCAGTTTCGTCCGCACGTCGTCATCACGCACACGAGCGTCGATCCTTTCAACCCGGATCATGTCGAAACCAGTCGTGCCGTTGCCACAGCTCGTGCCCTCGTGTGCGGTGCCGGGGTGCCGAGTGCATTCGAGACCGTGGAGCCACCGAGCCTCCTGCAGTTCGAGCCACAACAACCGGAACTGTGCGCGTTCCATCCCAATCTCCTCGTGGATATCACCGAGGCAATCGACCGGAAGCAAACGGCGATGGAGGCGATGGCGTCACAGAAGTATTTGGCGCCGTTCTACCTCGACTTGGCTCGACGGCGCGGTACGCAAGCACGGCGGTTGTCCGGCCAGAACGGGATCGAATATGCGGAAGCGTTTCAGTCGCTGTTTCCTTTGGTGCTGGCGTTTCCACCGGCACTGTTCGTCGAGTGATGTGCGAGAGCGCAACGGGCCGAAGGTGAAAGGAGCAACGTTTCGATGACGGTAGTGCGAAATTTGCAGGAACTCATCGACTCAGTCGGGAACATCGTGCACCATCTGTCTTCATTGCCGAAGGGTGTGCTGCCGCGTGTGACGACCCTCCAGCCGCCACCACACGTGATGCTCGAGTACACCAGCTGGCGGGATGAACAGCGCGCGTGGCGCGAGTCGGTAGGCTTGACGGATCTCTCCTGGCATCTGACGAATCTGTACCTGCGCGGACGAGATGGCCGAAGGCTGCTCGATCGGCTCGCGACCAATCGGTTCGAGACAATACGCCCTGGGCAAGCTAAGCAGTTCCTGGCTTGTGCCCCGTCGGGCTTCGTCATCGGCGATGCGGTCGCGTATTGTCTGGACGATGAAACGTTCCTGCTCGTCGGCAACGATCTCACGCTGAACTGGGTCGAGTTCCACGCGCATACAGGCCCCTACGACGTCACGGTCGAGCGTGATCCGATCTACGCGCTCAACCCTCAGAAGCGACGGACTGTCTTTCGTTTCCAAGTCGAGGGGCCGTTCGCGCTCGAGCTCCTGGAAACAGTGACGCGCAAGTCACTGCGGGATCTTGCCTTCTTCGAACATCGCCGGTTCCGCATCGCGGGCAGCGAGGTCGTAGTGCTCCGTCACAGCATGACCGGTGCTGCCGGGTTCGAGCTGTCCGGCCGTTGGGAAGCACGTGACAAAGTGCTCACGGAGATCCTTACGGCTGGTGCACGATACCAGCTGCGTCGCATCGGGTCACTCGCGTATTTCACGAATGCGCTCGAATCCGGATGGTTCCCAGGACCGATCCCGGCGATCTATACCGGGGACGACTTGCGACCGTACCGCGAGTGGCTTCCAGCGACTGGAGGAGAAGCCTCACGGCCGCTGAGCGGGAGTTTTTATTCAGATTATATCGAGGATTACTACACGAGTCCGTTCGAACTCGGGTATGGGAAGCTGATTGACTGGCAGCATGACTTCATCGGACACGATGCTCTCGCCAAGATGCGAGGCACCGAGCAGCGACGAAAGGTCATGCTCGTTTGGGATCGTGACGACGTTGCAACCCTTCTGCGTATGGCGGTTTGTCACGATCCGGCACCAGCGAAGTATCTGGAGCTGCCGTTGGCTCAGTACGGGTCAAAGTTCGACCTGGTAGAAGACAGCAACGGGCGGCTCGTCGGCCTCTCGCACTGGACCGGGTTCTTGTCGACCGAAGGGACAGTCGTATCCATCGCGTTACTCGACCGGTCGTTCGCTGTCCCTGGCGCCATCGTCACGGTGGTGTGGGGCGAAGCCGAGGAGCGCCGGGCACGCGGCTGGGCTGACGAGCACACGCTGTTCCGCGTTCGAGCACGCGTCACGTGGCCACCGCTCAACCCGCTCGCGCGGACTTACCGGTCACGGCGGTAGCGCGGTTCCTTCGCC
>NZ_JAPFQM010000010.1 GCF_026241205.1 Thermomicrobium sp. 4228-Ro | reverse complement strand
GGATACAGCGCTGGGGTGAGGTAGTGTGGCAGGGAGGAACGCCGGATCGGGTACGCCACACCGTTACAACTGCTGTTTTTCAGCAGTAACCAGAATTTGCGCGAATCCCTCCGGTCGTTACGCTGACGATACAGCTCGGAAGCGTTCAACGTCGGACACGGTAGGTCGCTACTCCGTATGGGGGCAGGGAAATCGGCGGATCGACCTCGGCGCCTGACTCGAGATCCTCGAGGACGAGCCCAGGTGCGGTAGCGGGGCGGATTTCGGCGGATGTGGCTCGGTGGCTGACGATCCACAGAAACTCGGTTCCATCGTCACGGATCAGCCGGTCACACCAGACATCGGCGTCGGGAACTGTGACGGGAGGGGTTGCGCCGGCCAAACGAGCCAGTGCACGGTAGAGCGTGATCGTCGATGCGTCAGGATTGCTTCTTGGCCGGCTGGCTGCAAAGTATTCGATGGGAAACGTTGCGAGGATGAGTTGTCCCTTGTCGAGAGGTCGAACGAGAAGAGCCGGTCTCCCGTGCTGGTCACGAGCGATCACGGTTGCCTCCGTCGGTTCGACCGGCAAGAATGCGCGTCCGTTTTCGTTTCCGCTGACACGAAAGCGGAGTACCGTTCCAACTGGAAGATCGCCAAGAGGTTGCTCGAAGGTCCACACAACTTCGTCGTCTTCAACCGGATCCGTGAGCCCGTACCGAAGCAGGTGACGAACGCCGAACAGTTGGTTGAGCATCGGCCACCACGGGCCCCGTTGTGTTTGGGTAACCCCCGGGAAGTACGAAACGTAAACCGTGCTGCCCGCTGCAGCGAAGGCTTCCAGCCGATTCCAAGTGGGGGTAGTCAGGGCTTTGGTGGATGGGCAGAGGAGAAGGCGCACTTGGGGCCAATCGTCCAGTTCGCGGATACAGAGCGGTGCGAGATCGGCGAGTCGGAGAGTGCAGTAGGTTTGCAACAGAATCTGTCGGAGGGTCGGGCGTTCAGCCGCATTCGTGAACGGATAAGCCGTATCGAAATAGGACGAGATGAGGAGCGCGACTTCGGTCGGCGTTCGCGTGCAGCGATCGAACTCAAGACGATCGAGTGTCGTGCGAAAACGGTGAAGTTCGATAAGTGGGGCTTTCGGCCGTCCAGTAACATCCGTAACACCAAAGTGCTGTTCGAATGGATGGTGGCGGTACGGATCCTGCTCTGGCAGATCGAAGTCGGTGTTATTCCACGCGAGCCAGCCGACTGCTCCGGCGAGGAGTGTACTGTGTAAGACGTGTCGGTAGTAAACAGCTGCGTTCTCTTCCGACACGAAGTCCGTCGTACAGCCAAATTCCTCCAACAGTACGGGCTTACCAAAATGACACAGTTCGCATGTGAAGGCAGCGGTGAGATTTTGCCGAACCTCATCGTCGCTCATCGGGTAAACGTGTGGACCAACAAAATCGATCGTTCGTATGAGATCACGGAGCCGGAAACCATTATCGTTGCCAGTGACTTCTATACCCCACGCGCCGTCTCCGAGCGAGACCGGGTGGTGTGCCCCCGCAGCCCTGACGGCTTGCACCGTGATCTCAGCCCAGCTTTTGCCATAGCGCGCGTCCGTGCTTCCACCGTAGATCGGTACTTCGTTAGAAATGAGCCAAGCCACGATCGCAGGATGATCCTTGAAGCGCTGTACGATCTCACGAATGTAGAAGGCCTGCTGGGCAAGAAGCCACCCGTCACGATAGAGATCGAGATCGTGACGCCAACGCGGATCCCAGTTTTCACCCGACATATGGCCAACGATGAAGGTTGGAATGGTCTGGATCCCCGCTGCCCAGCAGAGGTCCAAAAAGGTGGCGAAGCGGGCAACGCACGTATCGTCGAGGTAATCGGGCTCAGGCATGAAGTGAGGCCAGAAGAGGAACGCGCGTATGACGGTCAATCCGTGTTGTGCCAGGATATGCAGTTCTTCCCGAATGACGTCGATATCGAAACGTTGCCACATGAAGGGACCTGCCGTACGCGACCAATAGTTGACGCCCAGCCAGGGGCGACCACCACTCGTCGGTAATTTCGGAGCTGGACGGGGCGCTGTCATTGCTCTCTCCTCCCGACTCAGCACGCGTCGTGTGTACGGCGAGAAAAGTCCTCAGTGCGTGGCAGGAGAATGCTGCGGTGGGGGTGGTATGAAGTGAGCAGATCGACCCTCCCCGAGTCTCGGCACGTCGGCTAGGAGTCGTTGCGTGTAGGGATGACGAGGCGACCGCAGGACCGACTCGACCGGGCCGTGCTCGACGATTTCTCCCTGGTACATCACGAGCAAGCGGTCTGCGAGGTAATACGCTTGCCCGAGGTCGTGCGTTATGAAGATGACGGAAGTGCCTCGGCTGCGTAGTTCTGCAAGCAAGTTCAGCACAGTTACACGTAGTGACGCGTCCAGCATCGAGGTGGGTTCATCCGCCACAAGGAGCCTCGGCTGTAAGAGCAGAGCACGCGCAATCATGACGCGTTGCCGCTGCCCGCCAGAGAGTTGGTGTGGCCACTTGTTGAGAATTGCAGCCGGATCGAGGCCAACTGCTTCGAGCGCGGACGCGATCGCCTTTTCTCGAACTGTTTGTGGCGGAGAATTACCCAGAATACCGAGCGACCGGAGGAGGAAACGGCGCACGGTCAGAAATTGATTGAAAGTCGCAAAAGGATCTTGGAAAACTGCCTGGACATGTTGCCAGTAACGGTGAAGTTGGCGACCCTGCAGTCGTGTCACATCACCGAGGATGTGGAATTTAATGACCCCTGAAGTCGGTGGGAGGAGACGGAGAATGAGCCGTGCGAGCGTGCTCTTGCCACTGCCGCTCTCACCGACGATCGCAACGATTTCTCCACGTCCCACCGTGAAGCTGACGTTCTTGACTGCGGTTATGGCTGTGCGCCCACTGCCGAAACGACGCGAGAGCCCTTCGACCTCCAGCAGAGCTTGCGAACTGGTCATGTTACTGATCCCTCTTCGTCGGCTCCAGCTGAAGACGCTCGAACACCCACCAGCAGGCGACAAGACGACCATCGATCTGTTGCAATGGGGGGTGTTCCTTGATACAGCGCTCGAATGCGTATGGACAACGCGGATGGAAGCGACAACCGGGTGGCGGTTGGCGTAGGTCGGGCGGCTGTCCAGGGATGCCTTCGATTCGCTGCCCGCGCTTGATGCGGCCTGGAACAAGCGTCGCGCGAATGAGCGCTTGCGTGTACGGATGTTGGGGGCTGTGCACGATCTGCCGCGTTTGTCCCAGTTCGACAATTTCGCCTGCGTACATGACGGCGATGCGATCCGTAATGTTGCTCAAAAGCGGTAAATCGTGGCTGATGAAAAGAATACTCGTGATGATCTGTCGTTCGAGTAACTCTAGGAGTAAGTGTACCAGAGCGCGCTGCGAAGAAACATCGAGTGCCGAGGTCGGTTCATCAGCGATCAAGATCCGGGGATTCAGGATAGTCGAAATGACAGCGACCACCCGCTGCTTCATCCCCCCGGAAAGCTGGTGAGGATAGGCGTCGAGGACTCGGGCTGACAGCGACAGTTGTTCAAGCCGTTCGCGAGTGCGCTCGATGGCGCTCTGGCGATCGACGTTCGGGTCGTGGGAGCGAAGAACGTCGTACGCAAAGTCGCGCACCCGAAGCGTCGGATTGAGTGCGTTCATCGCGCCCTGCGGAAGGAGAGCGATCAGACGACCACGCCAGTCGCTCGGTATCCGGTCGGCGCTCGCGAGCGTCACGGTTTTTGCGTCGAACGAGAGCGTCCCGGCGAGAACGCGGAGTGGTGGACGCGCAGTGAAGGAGAGAACGGAGGCGAGGGTGGACTTGCCACACCCGGATTCACCGACGATACCGAGCACCTCCCCGGGCATGACGGTGAGCGAAACATGGTCAACAGCGTGCACCTGCTGTCCAGTGGCTAGCTGGTAGGCAGCGCTGACCCCCGAAACTTCGAGTATCGGCTGCATAGGAAAACTCCGTCTCTAGTTCCTGCGAAGGCGCGGATTGAACAGTTCATCCAGGCTCGACTGAAGCAGGAGGAGCGCGAAGGCGATCACGGATAAGAGCAGAGTCGGCGGAAAGAATGCCCACCACGCTCCGGTGCGAACCGCTTCCCAAAGAAGCGACCATTGTAACATGATACCGAGGGAAATCGTATTGCTGGGTCCGAGTCCAAGAAGACTCAGTGCAGCCTCTTGTAGGATTCCACTCGCAAACTGTAAGACGAATGCCATGAAGATGTATGAGAACATGTATGGTATAATGTCCCAAAGAATCAGTGAGAGAGTGCTTGCGCCCGATAAGCGCGCAATATCGAGGTGCTCACGTGCACGGAGGCTGCTCGTCTGGGCTCGCACGGCGCGCGCAGTCCACGGCCAGCTCGTGATGCCGATGATGAGACCCATGACGAGGATCGAGCGCGAAGCAACCGCGATCGACAGGAGAATGAGGATCACGATCGAAGGGATCGTGATGACCACATTGGTGATTCCCATAAGTGCTTCCTCGACCCATCCGCCGCGGAATCCGGCGACGGTGCCGATCGCCACACCGATCGCTGTGGCAGTGGCTCCAGCGATCAAGCCGATCGTCAGAGATGTCCTTGTCCCGTACATGAGTTGTGCAAACACGTCGCGGCCGAAATTGTCCGTCCCGAGCCAGACTGTGCGCGATGGTGGATCGTACAAACCGCCGACGATCCGGAGCGGATCGCGTTTCCCGAACACCGTTGGACCGAGAATTCCGAAAAGCAAGATCAGTGAAAGGAGCGCAATACTGATCCAAAAGCGTGCGTTGATGCCGATACCGCCGAGACGCAGGATGGTCAACAGCAGTCCGAGTGGACGAGGATATTGCGCTGGTTGCGTCGACTGAGCTGCCGCGACACCCATCGTCGGCTCCTATCGCTCGCCAGCCTGTACGGCGCGAATGCGTGGATCGATGAGTCCATATGCGATGTCAACGACGTAGTTCGCGACGAGGATACCGATCACGATCAGCAGGGTGATGCCTTGAATCAAAGGATAGTCATTTTGCCGGATCGCGCTGAAAAGCAAGGTACCGATGCCGGGATAGCCAAACACGATTTCTGTGATCAGCGCACCCCCGACGAGTGACCCGATCGACAGGGCTAGCCCTGTCACCTGTGGTAGCATCGCGTTACGAAAAATGTAGCGGACGATGCGACGATCTGGAATTCCTAAACTCCGCGCATAGTTCACGTAATCAGAGTTCAGTTCGTAGATTGCCATCGAGCGCATACCCACGGCTTGCCCTCCGATGAAGATCACAACGAGTGAGAGGAAGGGTAGCCAGTAGTGACGGAGGGCGTCGAGAAGGAACGACCACGTCAACGTCGGTAGGCGACCGTACGAGTAACCGCCACCCGGTGGGAAAATGGGTAGGGCAACGGCGAGCCCGTACAGCAGCATAATGGCCAGGCAGTAGTACGGAATGCTGGAGACGAACAATGAGATGACGAACGCTCCTCGATCAAACCAACCACCGCGGTAGGCTGCGATCGCCCCGAGCATGTTACCGATGAGCCAACCAAGTAAGATGGCAGGAAGTTGGAGTGCTACCGTCCACGGCAGCGCTCGGAGGATCAGATCATTGACCTTCGCTGGAAACACCGAAAAGGAAGTTCCCAGGTCGCCTCGCGTCAGGTTACCGAGGTATAACAGAAACTGTTCCCACATCGGCTTGTCGAGGCCGAACTCGCTGATATAGTTTTGGTAGATGCGGCGGAGCGCCTCGCCCTCCGCTCCGCCGCCGGCTGCCATCCGTGCGACGAGGGCATCGACGGGATTACCCGGAATGAGCCGCGGCAGGTAGAAATTCGCCGCGAGAGCGAGAAAGAAGGCCAAGACGTACCAGGCAGTCTTCATCAAGAGATACCGCTTGAATGACTTCATGAGCGAGCGAGCCTCTCAGCTCTTCGGCTTGATCTTGTACAAGATCTTGATCCCAGCCCCACCTTGTTGTGGTGGCGCGACAGGATTGTCAGCGTTCGGAAAGCCTGTCCATGTCGATTCGTTGTACTCGTAGAATTCGAGCGGGCGATACATCAGCGGAATCGCTGGGGCGTCCTTCATGAAAATGCGGTCGAGTTCGGCAAAGAGTTCCTTCTGTTCCGTTTCGTTCTGCGATGCTGCCGCCTTATCGAGTAAGTCAGCGACGGCAGGATTCGTATAGCGGTTGTAGTTCCAGAACGCCTGCTGACCGATGGGCGGTACGCCGCGACTATCCAGAACGTCGCGGAAGCGAATCCAGGGGCTTGCCGCACTCACACCGCTTACGAACCACAACGCGAGCTCGAAATCTCCATTCGGAATCCGAGTGAAGAGAACGGGAGCATCGGGAAACTCGGTATTGATCTCGATCCCTACATCCTTCGCGCTTTGCGCGACGAGCTCGAGTGCCGTCTGCCAGTCGGTCCATCCATAGGGGCATTCCACCTTGAATGGGCCGAGGCGCGTGCCATCCGGGAGGACATAAATGCCGTCACCGCCCTTCTTGGCACCGAGTTCCTTTTCCAGAATTTGTACCGCGCGCTGCGGGTCATACTTCCAGCCATTTTGCTGAACGTTGTTTTGATCGAAAAACTTCTTCTCAGCGCCGTCGGGAATGATGAGACTGGAGTTCGCCACGATAGAATAGCGTGACATGGCGAGTTCGGCGATCTGCTTGTAATTGATCGCATGAGCGAGCGCCCGTCGCAGCGTGGGGTTGTCCCACGGCTTCTTGTTGATGTTGATAAACAGCAGCGGAATCGATCCAGGCACATGGTACGGGGGTTGTTTGAACCAGGTGCCGACTGGTAGACGCTTCTGTTCCCACATTTCCCAGATCTTCGGAACGAACTGCTGCGAGATGTCTACCCGGCCCTGTTCGAGCGCGAGGTTACCCTCGTCGTTCGACTTGAAGATCGGATGCACGATGTACTTCGGTGCGGGAGTTCCGAAGACCTTGCTACCCCAATAGTTGTCGTCTCGTTGCAGCGCTACACGCTCCGGCGAAAAGCCGACGAGCTTGTACGGCCCGGAGCCGACCGGTTCGGTATCGACGATCTCGGTCAGCTTCTGGCCCGACTTGGCACGTGCTTCCCAAATGTGCTTGGGGAGGATCTTGACCGCACTGAGCATCATTTTGACGAATCCAGGGTTGAGTTGCTCCTTGTTCAAGACGATACGAATAGTCCGATCATCAACTTTGCTCATACTCGACACATAATCAAAAAAGGTATTATAGGGCACTTCGGGATGATCTTTCGCAAGTTCAAAGGTGAACACGACATCATCGGCGGTCAGTGGCTTGCCGTCTTGCCACTTGGTGCCTTGATGAAGAGTGATGACCATCGTTGCGGCGTCGGGCTGCTCGAGTTTTTCTGCGAGAAGCGGTTCCAGTTGACCACTCAGCAGATTGAAGCCGAACAACATCTCATAGATATGCGCAAAGGGCGTGTTGAAGCCGCCACCGGCTGGCCAGCCTGTTCCGGGCGTCATCGGGTTGAACGTCGTAGGTGGACCCCACTGGAAACCAGCGACGAAGAGTGTTTCGTTCCGTGGAAATTCGCTGACCGTGCCAGTCGTTGCCACAACGGTGGGACTACCAGCGGTAGACGGGGCGGTTGCAGCTGGGGTCGTGGTTGGCGAGCCTTGGCGACAGCTGGCTAACAAGCCGCTGGTTGCGGCAGCGCCCACTGCGAGCAGGCTCGCCACGAAGCGTCGTCGAGTGAGCGAGATACCGGGCGAATAGTTCGTACCGCGCTGACCGTATTGCATGATCATCCCTCCTCACGAAACCCGACTACCGGTCTCTCCCAACCGTTCTCGGTCGAGTGTTACGCATTCTTCTGCCACTCGCGCGCGCTATTCCATGGACCGTTTGGTTAGCTCAACAAGATAGCATGTGGACCACCTGGCGTCAAGAGCATGCGATGCCCCGTGTCGCATCCCTAAGCGTGAGGCCGAGATGGCGATTTCCCTCGGCGGCACTTGTCTCCGACTGCGGTGCGCGGTAGGGCGGAACGAGCGGTGGGTCCGGAAGTGGTAGAGGGTGCCCTCTCGCGTGCTTGACTTATAGTGTACGCCATTGCCATGATCGAGGTTAAAAACACCAACAAACCAGCATGAAATAGGGTGTACTCGACATGATAAATATACTATGTCAATAATAACAAGAGACTATAGCAGAAGTAAACTTGTTCCTAAGTACTGACAGTCACGGATTGTTATCCGTGTCCCAGCGATGGTGCGTTCGTGCTGGCTCGTGGCAGTATGTGGCTGGAATGGCAGAGGCGATGTCTAGTGGGCCGTGATTGGGCGGCCGGCGAGTTGAGGTAGACAAGGGCCCCGCTGGCTCCTATAGTGATGGGCTGTTCGGGCAGCCACACGGGAAGGGGGATGCTGTGGAGTCGAGGCGCGATATCGACAAGCTCGTCGAGATGTTGACCATCGATGAAAAGGTTGCACTGCTCGCTGGGGACAGCATGTGGACCGTTCCCGGGGTGCCTCGCCTCGGAATCCGGCCACTCAAAGTGAGCGATGGGCCAGCTGGTGTGCGCGGGAGCCGTATCGTGCCAGCAGCTGCCTTCCCCGCTCCTGTTCTCTTGGGGGCCACCTGGGACCCCGAGCTCGTCAAGCGTGTTGGTCATGCACTGGCTGAGGAGGCAGAGACCAAGGGCGTGCACGTTGTCCTCGCCCCCACGATCAACATCCAGCGTACGAGTCTAGGAGGGAGGAATTTCGAGTGCTTTTCGGAGGATCCCTGGCTGACTGCGCGACTAGCTGTGGCATATGTCCGTGGTCTTCAGGAACGCGGGATCGGAGCTTGCATCAAGCATTATGTTGCAAATGACCAGGAATTCGAACGGATGACTATTTCTGTTGAAGTAAGCGAGCGAACTTTGCGCGAGGTCTATCTGTTTCCGTTTGCAGTCGCGATTGCCGAAGCTGATCCGTGGTGCGTCATGGCAGCCTATAACCGGCTCGGTGGTACCTACTGTTCGGAGCATCCCTGGTTGCTGACAACTGTTCTGCGCGAGGAGCTCGGGTACCCAGGCGTCGTCATGTCTGACTGGTTCGCGACCCACAGTACCGCGCAGGCATTACGTGCGGGTCTCGATTTGGAGATGCCTGGACCCCCGCAGTGGCGCGGGGAAAAGCTTCGAGACGCTCTCCAGCGTGGGGAGGTATCGGAGGAGGTCGACCGCAGTGCCCGGCGTATCCTCTTGCTCTACGAACGGGCTGGCCGCCTGGATCCCGGGCCAAATGTCGTAGAGGAGCGGGCGATCGATCGTCCGGAACATCGGGCACTCATCCGTGAAGTCGCGGCATCCGGGATGGTGTTGCTCCGGAATGATGGAATTCTCCCTCTAGACCTCACCACCTACCGCCGAATCGCGGTGATCGGGCCACACGCAACCCGGCCCGCCGTTGGCGGCGGTGGTAGTGCCTTCGTGCGTTCGCATCGGGTAATCAGTCCAGTAGAGGCTCTCCGTGAAGTGGCGCCACAGTGCGAATTCCTCATCGCCGAAGGTGCCGCCATCTACAAGCTGATCCCTCAACTGGAGCACAGCGATGTCGGAGTCGAGGGAATAACGCTCGTTCTGTACCCGAACCCCGAGTTTGCAGGCGAGGCAGTTGCGACCCTACCCGTCCCGTCAACTGACTTCATCTGGCTCGGAGAGGTGCTGCCAGGCGTCGATGCGACGAACTTCGCGGCTCGGGTTCGTGTCCTCTATCGACCGACGGAATCCGGTCTGTACGTGCTCGGCGCGAGCGCCGTCGGGCAGGTTCGTCTTTTCATCGACGGAGAGCTCGTGCTCGATAATTGGACCGCACCGCAGCCTGGGAGAACGTATTTCGGTTTCGGGAGTGCTGAACAGCGGGCCGAGGTTGCCTTGGAAGCGGGGCGTACGTATGAGCTTGTTGCTGAGTATCGGAAAGCGCAACCGGGAATGCCTCTGGCTGGTTTCCGCTTCGGCGTCGTGCATGCTCTGACGGATGCCGAACGTATAGCTCGAGCTGTTCGTGCGGCTCAGGAGGCTGAACTGGCTTTGGTTTTCGCCGGTCTCAGCCCAGAGTGGGAGAGTGAAGGCTTCGATCGAGATTCCTTCGACCTACCAGGATCCCAAAACTCGCTGATCGAAGCAGTCGCTGCGGCGAATCCCAATACAGTGGTCGTGCTCACTGCTGGATCTCCCGTCAATCTGCCGTGGCTGGATCGGGTTCGGGCCTTGCTTCTGGCTTGGTATGCCGGTGAGGAAGTAGGACATTCGGTCGTCGATGCGCTGACGGGTGTCGTCGAACCGGCGGGGCGACTCCCGTTCACCTATCCACGACGGTTGGAGGACACACCGGCTTTCCTTCATTATCCCGGTGAGTTCGGGCGCATAGCGTACTGTGAGGGTGTGTTTGTCGGTTATCGGTGGTACGATGCGCGGGGTATCGAACCGCTCTTTCCGTTCGGGTACGGTTCTGGTTATACCGAGTTCCTTTACCGTGATCTCGTACTCGATCGCTCGATCCTCGAACCCGGGGAAACTCTCCGTATCTCGTGCACCGTGCAGAATGTGGGTTCGCGCGATGGGAGTGAGGTGGTTCAACTCTATATCGGTTTTCCCGGCGGGAGCGTCCGACGTCCGCCGAAGGAACTCCGCCGCTTCCAGCGTGTCCAGTTGGCTGTTGGAGAGTCAAGATCCGTGACCTTCACCATCGACTCACGGGATCTGGCGTATTTCGACGAAGCAGCGAAGCTGTGGGTTGCTCCCGCCGGTTCATACGAAGTGCTTGTCGGATCCAATGCTCGGGATATTCATTTGCGGCAGCGCTTCGAGCATATTCAGGAGCAGCAATGGAAGGCAGGTGAGCGGTTCTTGTTGTGACAAGTCCCGTATCTCCTGGGACGCTCTCATTATTCTTCTGGTGAAAGTGCAGCAGGATAGTGTCGCCCTTTATTCCATCGATTTTCGGGGTTCGTTCGGTTATCGCGAACAGAGTGATTGAAGGGCTCCGATGATCGAGCCTAGGATTTGGAGTCGAGTAGCAGATCGCTCGCCGAAGGACACTCGTGCGACTTGCGCAGAGCAAGGAGTCGATATGTACGAAGCTGTACGGGAGCCGCATTCAGCGTCAGTCGCAC
>NZ_JAPFQM010000009.1 GCF_026241205.1 Thermomicrobium sp. 4228-Ro | reverse complement strand
AACGAAAACCCGCAGCAGGACGCAAATCGCGCTCACCCCGCTCACGGCGAGTGAGCTGGTTCCGCGTTTGACAGGCAAACTGGCAATCGCCGGCCATTGCCCTTGGTCCTGGCGAAGGAGAGCCGAGCGGCAGGGTCGTTGTCGTTGCCGTCAGGCGCTTTTTCCGCCGCGCGTCCTGCAATCCTGCTACCAGCAGCGTTCATAGTGACTCGCAACGACGAGCGACCCTCCCTGGTGCGACCACCCCGCGTGACTGCTCTCGACCGGCTCGGCACCCCTGGCAGCGCGGATGAACGTCCTCGTGCGTGCGTGTGCCGGCTCCGACTCGGCACGAAGCGTGCCGTCACGACGCGGAGCGGGCGTGCGCTCCCGCACATGCCATGGCCCCTTCCCGTGGCCGGAATGTGGCATGCCGATGGTGCGCGTGGTTGCGGACAGGTCAGGCCCCGTGTGCGGCCAGAACGCGCGCACAGGGTCGCGCGGTGCAGTTGGCACGAACTGCCTGCGCTGCCCATGAAGGGGAACGCGGGGTTGCCGACGCCCTGATGTGCGTTAGTCGTCCGCTCGGGGATACGCCTCCCTCCCGCCTGTCTCCCTTGCGGTCGGCTGGGGTTGCTGCTCGGTAGCCATCCGTGCGCAGGGAACCGCAGGACGGGAACCACGGGGTTCCCGTTGCGTGGCGCATGCTTGACACAACGGCAACGCGTACAAAGGAGTGAACGATGCAGTTAGCAGATCAGATCTGGCAGGGCTTTCGTCGGCAACGGTGGTGGGTGCAACTGCTTGGCTGGCTGTTCTTCTGAGCGTGCTTGCGGCCATCTGGCTTGCCCGGCGACCGGGGCGTGGCTGGCTCGTGGTTGCCGCTGTCCCGGCGCTATTCTGGCTCGGAACGTGCGCGACCATCGTGACCCCATCCACGCCGACGCCGACCCCGTCCCTCGCATCCGTCCAGGGGTCGTCAACGCTCCAACGCTTCCTCCGCCTTGTCCAACGCCGACACCAGCACCGACACCAGCGTTCACACAGGAAGAAGAACGGTAACGCGCCGCTATCCGTGATCAGGCGGAGCGGATGCAGCGCTCCTTGCAGCGGTTCGTCGATCATATCCAACGCATGTAGAAGGAACCAGGGCTGCTCTTGGACCAGCAGTGGCGTATTGAGGTCGCAGCCGAGCTAGTGACCTAGAAGCTGATTCGTGACGAAGCGAGAGCGCTCACTCCGCCGCCACGCTTCGGTCGTTTCATGCATTCTATCTCGACGGTCTTGAGAAGTTTGCTCAAGCAGCTGACGACTTCGCCTACGGTGTCGATCATCTCGATGCCGAGCGGATCCAGAAGGCTTCGGACGAGATCAGGCAGGCGAGTCAATCGTTCAACCAGGCACTTGCACAGCTCCCGCAGTGAGGGCATACGTGGGCAAGCATGGGCGTGGCGGGGCGACGGCGTCCAAATCGGGTAATCCAAGCTGTCATGCCATTGACCGATACTCTATGGTAGATGTACGATCCAAATGTGGAGGGAGCACGGGCATGCTGCAGGATCAGACACAGAGCACCGAGCGCATTCGCCAGATCAAGGCGGAGTTGCGCCGCCAGCGGAATCCCAAGGTGCAGCGTCAGTTCGCTGAGGAGCGCCGGGCGGCCATCGCCGCGTTTGAGATGCGCTACGGCATTCCCTCTGACCAGATCCACCAAGCGATTGAGGGGGCGCCTGGTGGAAACCTTCGAGGTCAACCAGTGGCTGCATCTCTGGGAGATCGAACAGCATGCCCGGCGCAAAGCCCGGACAACACGGTGACCCGCACGGGTGGAATAGCCTCGACAACTACGTGAAGACACATCAAGGCTACCTCGCGTTCTGGGAACGACGGGGATTCCTCATCAACGACGCGCTCGAGTGGCGCACGGAAGAGGGTGGGAATCGCATCACGCTCCTGGGCCGGTTGCACTTTCGCGGTGGGTACAGCCTTGCTGTTGACAAGGTCTTCGCGGTGCGTGTCACCCGTGGGCGGCGTGAGGTATAGACCGTGCGCTATGCCTACCAGGCTTTGCGGATGTTGCCGGATGGCCAGGTGCGCGAACTCTTTCGCTATGACAATGACCATCGGTACAGCCGTGAAGGTCACCCGGATGCGCACCACAAGCATGTGCGTGATCGGGATGGGAAGGAACAGGTCGTCTGGGTTGGCCGGGAGAACTGGCCGACACTTCACAAGGTGATCGACGAGCTCTACGAACTGGCCCTCCAGCTCAACGATACACTCCGGCAGTGAGTGCGTGAGGAGCAGGCAGTGGCACCCCGTGGCCATGGCGCGCGGCAATCTCCAGGCGCGCCGATGGCTGCTGGGAACGCGTGCTGTCCGGATCACGTCGACGCGGCGCCGGCGCGTGCATGCCTGATGCCCACAATCGTCTCCGCGCGGGTTTGTCGCGCCCCCGCCGTCAGTTGACACGCCTCCCGCCGCAGCGACGTTCTGGCGCTCCCCGGCTCTTTCTGACGCCCGTCTGACGCTCGTGCACCAGGGGAGCGTCAGAAACAATTTCCGCATGCCGACGCGGATCTTCCCGTGGTTTCTGTCGCTTCTGACGCTCGTTTGCAGGACTTTTCTGGTGTGCATCACGGCACGCTCGGCACCCCTGCCCGCGCTCGCCTCCTTGACGCTCCTCCTGGATTGCTGATGCCCTTCTTCCCGTCGCGGCCGCGATCCCTGCCGCCCTTCCTCCGCGCACGGGCAACCTGACCGCTGTGCCTGCCGGTAGTGCCGCCGCTCTCCGCACGTGCCTGTGGCCGGGTTACCTCCCCGCTCAAGGCCGTGAACAGCGAAACGGTCCCACGGCACCCACCGGGGGCCGCTCGCCATGTCCACCGCGCGACAGGACAGCACGCGGTCCATCCCGCAGCCTGCCAGGCGCGTACGGCGCTCAGCGCGCGAGACGGAAATAGGTCGGCACATAGCGGTCAGACGGCGACTCGCGATCATATTTCCGGAACCGGTGACCCAGGGATCGTACACGCCACGGTCGCTACACGCGGCGTGCTGCACGGCGATGGTCTATCCTGCTCGACTGCCACGTGCTCTCTGGCCACTGCCCATGGTACGACAGCTGCAACGACGCTGCCGTGGCTACGGTTATGGCCGCGGGCCGCGACGCACTGGGCCTAGGGAGGGGCAAGGATCTCGACAGTTCGCCGCAGCGCGTGCCGTGGCCCGCTCCGCCTGAGGGACGCCAGCACAGCGACAGCCGCTTCCCCGCGCCGTGTCGCCGTGCTCGCCCGCACCGCGGACGAACCAGACGTGCAATTGACCGCGCTGGCAGGTTGCCTGTATACTGCGCCATAGCTTGCGACGACCGCAGTGGTGATGCAGAAGTGTTCGGACGTGAGGAGGGAGCATACAGAATGATGATGGGGCGGCAGCGTCTGCGGCTGTCACTGGTTGGCCTGCTCTGTGCGCTCGGTCTGGTTGTTGCTGGGTGTGGTGGCGCGGCAACGCCGACCCCGACTACGGGCGCGGCTGGGAGTGCTGCGTCGCCGACCGAGGCGACGTCGGCGACAACGGCGACCACCCCAGCTGCGGCGAGCACGGCGAGCTCCGGCGGCCAGGCAGCAAGCGGTGACGTGATCAAGATCGGCGTCGTCCTGCCGATTACCGGGAGCGAGGCGAAGCCTGGGCAGTACCAGAAAGAAGGTATCGAGCTCGCCGTGAAGCAGATCAACGACCAGGGCGGCGTCATGGTCAAGAGCCTGGGCAAGAAGCTGCCGATCCAGATCGTCTTCTACGACGATGGCTCGGATCAGGCGAAGTCGGCATCGCTTGTCGAACGGGCGATGAGTTCCGATAAGGTGGTCGCGGTGATCGGCGGCTACTCGACGGCGCTTGGGCAAGCGCAGTCCGTGATGGCCGACCGCTATCAAACCGTCTGGATCACGCCGGGTGCTGCGGCCAGCTCCATCTTTTCCCAGGGGTACCAGTGGATCTTTGGGACGCTCAGCCCAGTCGATCAGCTGGGCTATACCACGATGCAGTTCCTTGGCTGGCTCGTCGATCAGGGCAAGCTCAAGAAGGGCTCAAGATCGCCCTGGTCGTTGAGAATACCGATCACGGTATCGACTACGTCAATGGCATCCAGCAGTGGATCGAGGAGCATCCCGGGTACTTCACCATCGTCGTGAACGAGAAGTTCGAGCTCAATAGCACGGACTTCTCCGGCCTGCTCCAGAAGGTGCAAGCGGCTAACGCTGACATCTTCCTCTCCGATGCCCACCTGCCGGACTATATCACCATGCACCGGCAGTACACGCAGCTCGGTCTGCACCATCAAATGATCAGCTACGGCGCACGTGGGCCGGAAGCAGACGCGCGCAAGGCCCTTGGTGATGCGGTGAACTATATCTTCGCTGGCATCTGGTGGTCGTCGCGTTTGCCGTACCCCCAGGTGAAGCAGTTTGTGCAAGACTACACCGCCTTCACGGGTCATGCGCCGGACTCCTGGTACGCCGCCCCAGCCTATGAAGCCGTACGCGCGCTCGCGGCAGCCATTGAGCAGGCTGGCTCGCTCGACCACAAAGCGATCCGCGATGCGCTGCGCCAGGTCGACTTGAAGCCGTCCTTGCTGCCTGGGCAGGAACTGAAGTTCCAGCAGAACGGGCAGGTGAAGGCCCCGTTCGTCATTGTGCAGAACAAGCCGGACGGCAAGGTTGATATCGTCTATCCGCAGGATTCGGCGACGGGTGATCCCGTGGCGCCGATCCCGCGCTCGTAGTACCGGGGATGTGGCACGGTGAGTGCCGCGCAGTTTGTCAACTTGCTGGTCGCGTCCCTGCTCCTTGCTGGGGTCTACGCCATCATGTCCTACGGGCTGGCGCTGGCCTATGGCGTCATGAAGCTGGTGAACCTGGCGCATGCCGGCTTTATGATGCTTGGCGCGTACCTGACGCTTGAAGCCTTTCGCCGGCTCGGGCTCGACCCCTTGCTCGGGGCCATTGTGACCGCTGGCGTGCTCTGGCTCGTTGGCATGGGGGTGTACTGGCTGCTGGTGCGGCACGTGCCGACAAGCGATGAGCCGACGTTGTCGTCGCTCCTGCTGCTGTTCGGCGTGTGGCTCGTGCTCCAGAACATCGGCTACCTTATCTGGGGGACGCAAGATCAGGCTATCCTCACGCCGCGCACGCTCCAGACGATTCGGCTGGGGCCGGTGACGCTGCCAGTCGTGCGCGTGCTGGTCTTTCTGGTTGCGCTGGTTGGCCTGGCGGTGCTCCACCTCGTGCTTGGGCACACGTGGTTCGGCCGGGCGGTGCGTGCCCTGACGCAGAACCGGCAGGCCAGCCGCATCGTCGGGATTGACGTCGGGCGCACGGCGATGCTCGCCTTCGGCGCAAGTGCGGCTTTCTCCGGGCTGGCTGGTGGACTGCTCGCCACGCTCTACTCGTTCAACCCTGACTTTGGTGGGCCGTTCCTGCTGCGCTCGTTCGTGATCATCGTGCTTGGGGGATTGGAATCGTTCGCGGGGGTGGCCCTGGGTGGGCTTGTCCTGGCCCTGCTTGAGACGTTCAGCGTGCTCGTCATCCCCGCTGGCTATCAGCTCGCACTCTCGTTTGGCCTGCTGGTCGTGGCCTTGCTGGTGTTGCCCGGCGGGCTGCCGAGCCTCTTTGCCTGGCGGAGGCGCCTATGAGTTCAACAAAGTCGCAGGCGGCCGCGCCAGCCGCTGTTGGCGTCTCCTGGCAGTCGTGGGTACGGCAGGCTGCACCGATGGTGCTGGCCGGCGTGGCTGGGGCAGTCGTCCCCTGCTCCGTGATGATCCGAACACGATCCGCTTGCTCTTCATTGCCTACGTCCTGGTCACCACGAGCATCGCCTGGAATGTTCTTGGTGGCTTCACCGGCCAGGTCTCCTTCGGCTTTGCCGTCTTCTACGGCCTCGGCGCCTACACCACCGCGCTGCTGATCACACGTGCGGGGGTGCACCCCTATCTGGCCTATCTTGCTGGCGGGGTGCTGGCCTCGCTGGCCTCGCTGGTCATCGGTGTGCCGGCCTTCCGCCTGCGTGGCCCGTACTTTGCCATCGCGACCATTGGCGTCAGTGAGACGGTGCGCGTGATTGCCAGCAACCTCAAGCTGACGGGAGGCGCCAGCGGGTTCCGGGTCGTCGAACGCCGGCCGTTCAACCAGCTAGAGCAATACTACGTTGCCCTGCTCGTCGCGCTCGTCGCGCTGGCGCTGACGCTCGTGCTCGCGCGGACGCGTGCCGGCCTGGCGATGCGGGCCGTGCGCGACGACCAGGATGCGGCGGCGGCGGTTGGCATCGACCCCTTCCGCTGGAAGCTCATTGCCCACGCGCTCGCCGCGCTGCTCACCGGCATCGCGGGCGGCGTGTTTGCGCGCTATGCTGCCTTCATCCACCCGGGGGCGTCTTCGCCTTCCAGACGGGCGTGGCCATCCTGCTCATGCCGGTCATTGGTGGGTTAGGAACACTCTGGGGCCGGTCTTCGGCGGCTTGATCTATGGCATCGTCCAGGAGCAGTTGATCGCTCGCTTTCCCCAGATCCACCTGCTGCTGTATGGCATCCTGCTCATCCTCATTATCCTCTTTGAGCCGGGCGGGCTTGTTGGCCTCGCGCGTCGCGTGCAGCGCCGACTCAGCGCCGGTCGTGGGAGGGGAGCTGATGCTGCGGCTCGCACCACTCCTCCGCGTTGAGCAGGTCACGCGGGTCTTCGGCGGCCTCGTCGCGGTGCGCGATGTCTCGCTCGACGTCTTCTCCGGCGAGATCCTTGGCCTCATCGGCCCCAATGGCGCAGGCAAAACCACGCTGTTCTCAATGATCGCCGGCGCGCTGCGTCCCACGCGCGGGCGTATTCTGTTCGACGGGCACGACGTGACGCGCCTGGCGATCCACCAGCGCGTCGCGCGTGGCATCGTGCGCACGCACCAGATTCCACGGCCCTTCCGTTCGATGACCGTCTTCGACAATGTGCTGGCAGCCGCTGCCTTCGGCCGAGCTGGCAGCCATGATGCCCACCGCCGGGCCATGGAGAGCCTCACGTTTGTCGGCCTTGCTGACCTCGCGCGCGCGCCAGCTGACGGCCTCTCCGTTGGCAACCAGAAGCGGCTGGAGCTGGCACGGGCGCTGGCTGCGCAGCCACGTCTGCTACTGCTTGACGAGATCGGCGGTGGGCTGACCGAGCAGGAGCTAGCCACCATTCTCGACGTCATCCGCCGTATCTGCGCCCAGGAACGGGTGACGGTACTGTACATTGAACATAATATGCGCGCGGTCATGGCCGTGAGCGACCGCGTCGTCGCCCTCGATGGGGGACAAAAGATCGCGGAGGGGACACCCGAGCAGGTGCAGCGCGACCCGGCGGTGATCGAGGCCTATCTTGGTCAGCCAGTCGATGGGCAGGTCTGACATGAACGCTACCACCGTGCCGTTGCTCAGCCTCACGGACATCGCTGCGGGCTACGGCGAGACGCAAGTGCTCTGGGGTGTGTCGCTGGCGGTGCGTGGCGGGCAGGTCACGGCGCTCCTTGGCCCCAATGGCGCCGGCAAGACGACCACGCTCCGCGTCATTGCCGGCCTCCTCCCTGCGTGGCAGGGCACGCTGACGTTTGACGGCCAGGACATCACTCGTCTGTCGTCGCACGAGCGCGTCGACCGCGGCATCGTCCTCGTGCCGGAGGGGCGGCAGCTCTGGCCACGCATGACGGTCGAGGAGAACCTGCTCCTCGGGGCCTATCGTCCACACCTGCGGGCGCGGATTCCCCAGAACCTCGAGCGCGTCTACAAGCTCTTCCCGCGCCTTGCCGAGCGTCGGCGGCAGCTAGCCGGTACCCTCTCGGGCGGCGAGCAGCAGATGGTCGCGCTCGGCCGGGGCATGATGGCCGAGCCACGCGTGCTCTTGCTCGATGAGCCCTCGCTCGGCCTTGCGCCGCGGGTCGTCGCTGATATGTTTGCCGTCATCCGCGCCATTGCCGAGCAGGGGGTGACCATCCTCCTCGTCGAGCAGGCGGTGACGAACGCCCTAGCGGTTGCCCAGTACGGCTACGTCCTTGAGACCGGTCGGATTGTGCTGGAAGGCGAGACCGCACAGCTCCGCGCTAACCCACACGTCCAGCAGGCCTATCTCGGCGAGCTCCCTACCTAGGGGCCTCGCGGAACCGCACACGCGCCTGCTGAAAACGCCACCACCGGTGGTGGCGAGCAGCACGCGTTGGTCGTGTGCAATCGCTCGCAGCCTGGGGCCAGCGCAAGCCCAGCGCTGCCGGCCAGGATCAGCACTGGCCGGCCAGCCGGGAGCGCCGGGTGGGAACGGACGTGTTCGCGCGGTTGACGGCGCGCAGCGGTCACGCCTGGCACACAAAGGCCGTGCACCTGGTGTGAGTTACCAGGTGCACGACGCGTGGGAGCAGAGCGGTTGGGCGTTAGGCCGTGGCTGCTGAGGAGTCAGCCTCGCTCGCTTCCAGCTTAGCAGCCTGAATCAGTGCGCGGGGCCCGAGCCCGATGTGCAGGGCAATGCCGAAGCGGTGTCGGCGTTGGCAGTGGTGTTGCGGTTGGTGCTGGGGGCACGGTGGCCGTGGGCAATGGCGTGGGAGTCGGCGTGACAATCGGGACGACGGTGACATCGGCGATCACCGTGGGCTTCTTGACAACTGTTGGAGTCGGGCTTGGCAACGGCACGGGGGTCAAGCCGCCACTGACCACCGTCCCCTTCTTGATCGGTGTCGGTGTCGGCGTGGGCTCGGTATCGAGTGCCGTCGTCGGCCCGGTCACTGTCGCGGGTACCGCGGTGAGGGCCAGTTTGGGTGTTGGCGTTGCGGTCGGCGTCATGGTCGGGGTTGGTGTCGGAACCGGTAGGCAGAGCAAGAGCTGAATCAACTGGACGTCAGTATCGTCGCCAACTGCAACGTCCAGCACCCCCGAGGCGAGGATCGTGCTGAGTTGGGAGGGGCTGAACACATAGGAAAAAGCGACGTAGTTCGGATAGTTGCTCGGGATCCATGCATTGGGCATGACGCCCACCGTGCTCCCGCTCGTGCCGAACTTGAACTGGGCAAGGATAGTGGGCGTTGCCCCGCTGTACAGCTTGACCTGGTCATCTTGCGAGTACGGATAAGCCGGAGGACGCGCCGAAATATGGAGAATGCCAGTGATCGGATTCGCAGGGGGGCTCACCGAAAACGTATGCAGGTACCAGGTGAACATCGCACCGAAGCTTGTGTTGATCTGGCTATAGTGCGGCGGGTTTCCCAACGTCGTGAGGAACGCGGGCCGTGGCGTAAGCGGTTGATGGTTGCCGACCGTTTGGGCCGTTTGCAGCGTCCCTGCTGGACACCATATCGCGTTACTACTGGCTCCGGGAGTGGGCAAGGGGATCGTCGGTGTCGGCGATGGCAGAGAGGGTGTCGATGGTCCCGATAGCCAACCGCTGCACGCCGCCAGGATCAGCGTACTACTGAGGAGGAGGACGAGCCAAGGCAGTCCGAAAGATGGGATACGCATTCCTTTTCCTCCTCTCGCGACGCACCCGGACATGAGGGCGACGCAGGACGATCGACCGTTTCGAGTCTCCGGGCGCGTCACCGAGAGGTGCGCATCCCGCTCTTTCTGATAACGCGTGAACTCCGCAGGTGCTTACAACACTCATCGACGAACGAGTGTCAAAGGTATGTACCGAACCTCGGGCCACGGACAAGGAAAGCGGCCTGCAGCGAAACCGTTCCTGTCCGTCCCACCGAACCTGCGCAAGTCAACACGAGGAGAGGTTCGTGCGGGGAGACCACCGAGGGCGAGGTGAGTGGCGAGCGGCCTTACGAGCACTCGCCCCGTGCCGAGTGGGAGCGCAACTGCACCAGCCGGCCACGCTCGAACATGCTTGGTACGCTCCGCTGCCGGTCTTATATATTGTTGACCGCTTGCTGGCTGCCGAAAGGCACGTCGTTCTCCAGCGTACGGCCACCGAGCAAGACCGCGAGCCCGGGATCATCCGCTCGGCCGTGTTGCGCCGGATGAACGTGGTGCGGCTTTCCTCCCTGGGGCGGAGGAACGGTCGAGCCACGTGCGCGGGATCAGCGGGATCACGTCAGCAGCGCTTCTGTGCCGCTACCAGTGTCGGCCGCCAGTACATCGGACAGCGCACCCCATCTTCGTCAGTCGGTCGAGGGGCTCGGGCTTGGTCACAATAAGGCCGAGTGCGTTCGATTTGGCCAGGATCCGGTGTCTCGTCAACCGTAAAGGGGCATGCGCGACTCACGCACGTCCTGTGACGAGCCGTACCGTGAACCCCACGACGCCTCCTTCACGGTCCGAAGTGATACTGTATGGTTCGTATCGTTTGACGCACTCGGATCGGGAAAGACTGAAAAAGATCGCCCCGGGGTTGCTCGGGTGTGGACGAATTTGCCAATGGAGCCGTCGGGAACGTGGTAGACTGTTTTGGAACTCTCGTCAGTGGTCATGGCCGCGAAGGAAGGGCTTAAGCATATCAGCGCCCGCAACCAGTTGCGGGGCACAGTGAAGTCCGTGAAACACGGAGCGGTCGTCAGCGAGGTCATTATCGACCTCGGCAATGGGCAAGAGCTCGTCTCCGTCATTACGCGCGACTCGGCCGAGCAACTGGGTCTGGCTTCCGGCACGCCGGTCGTGGCCATCATCAAAGTGACCGAGGTCATGGTCGCAGTCGAGTGAGCTACCGGCTGACGAGTTCCGGCCGGTGCATGGCCGTGTCGGTTCGGTGACAGCCGATCCTGCGTTCGTGGCTGGTGTCGTCTGGACCTGCTGTGGGCCTGCATGGGGTCGGAGGAAGGCCCGCACGTTCGCGCGACCACGAGTCGGGCGTCCCGCAGCGGGTGCGGCTGTAGGGTTGACACTGTCACCGGCTCGGCGCGATCTGGACAGCGGGATAGGCACCGAGTCGCGGCTGTGCGGCGGAGAACGGTTGGGAACACGTCCGGGTCAACGAGTACGGGTCCCGTGCACAGCGCAAGTATGAATTTGGAGAAACGTTCTGACCTTTGGTGGGCTGTGGCTCGCGTGCTGCCAGTCCCTTCTGATCGTTTGCCTCGGAAAGTTGGATGACAGGGAGAGGCGAAGAGAGGCTGGACGTCGACGAGTCCAGGGCCGAGGCTCGGGTAAAGGTTCCGCAGCCGCGGCCGTGGTACGCCATGAGGTTGGCGGCCGCCATCGGGATGCATGAGGTCAAAGAGGGTAGAAGGCCGGCTCAGCTTTGCTGTGCAGGATGGCGATGCTCGGGTGCTCGAGGAAAGACTAGCCCTTCTGGGCGACAGGCAATGCAGTCGCGCTCGAGAAGTCGAAGAACCCCCAGCGCATCGTACCGTCGGCAGGCGTGACGCTCCGTTCATGCATTTTGTGTACCGACCAAAAACAGTGAGGTTACTGAACGCAAGCTGGCGACGAATCTGCCAAAATGCGGAGCTTCTCCTCGACGAGGGTCGAGTAGCAGGATGCGTTCTCTTCTCGCAGAGACAGCGATCTGCGACTACGTTCGTCTCGAGCCTGGTCTCGGTCGCATTCCCGTCGAGCGTACGCCTTTCGGAAAGCACTGTCTGAGGGTTTTTCGTCCTTCCGTCGCTCGTGGTACTTCGATCTTCCTCACGGCAGTCTCGTATGCACTGCTTCCGGATGCTCCGCTACGGCCACCAAAACGTGGGGGCTAGGCGAACTCCTCGAACGGAGTCGCGAGGCAAGTGTGTCCGATCCGTCGAACGGGTGGATTGGTCGAGTCGGGGCCTCGTGCTTTATGCTGGAAGGAAAACGATCGAGTCGACGGAGCGTCGGTGCGACGGGTAACGGACGAGGGTGTATGGTCGTTCACGACCCTACGCTGATCGCCACGCTGGGAATTCCGCTCGGTGTGC
>NZ_JAPFQM010000008.1 GCF_026241205.1 Thermomicrobium sp. 4228-Ro | reverse complement strand
ATTCAAGGTGCTGCCACCCGACCCACATCGCTTCGACCGAGACAGGGACGGGATTGGCTGCGAATCAGGGTAAAACGGGCTGTATGTGTAGCTGGGGAAAGGAGCTAGCTGTCATGTGGGCTGAGTTTTATTCTGCTGCTCTCAAGATTGATCTTTCCCGTATCAAGGCCATTGGTATCAGTCGAGAGAGTAGCGGTACCCACTTGCGCGCTCGCGAGGTCAGAGTTTACTTTGATTACGAAAATACGCACCAGGTAGCGTTGCATGGTGAGGCAGCCGCGCAGCTTGAGAAGGCAGTAGTCGAGTGGAATAAGCGCAACCCAAACGCTTCAATTACCATTTTTGAGATTGGCCCGGTACAATCAGCGTAGATTGAATAGGCAAGCCGATGCGAGCAGCGATTTATTGTCGCGTCTCGACTGACGAGCAGGCTGCCAACGCGAGTTTGCCGACGCAGGAGGCGTCGTGCCGCTCCTGGTGCGCCGAGCACGGCGATACTGTCGTCGCGGTCTACGCCGACACGGCCTCGGGCACGGTGTGGGAACGGCTGGAACTCCAGCGCCTGCTCGCCGACGCCCAGCGTGGCGTCTTCGACCTCGTCGTCTGCCATGCGCTCGACCGGCTGTCGCGCGACCCGGAGCACGTGACAGCATTGCGGGTACTGCTCGGTCTGGCTGGCGTGGCGCTGGCCTGTGTGACCGAGCGCCTCCCAGAGGACGACACCGGAACTCTGGTCGCGTTCGTGCGTGGTTGGGCAGCAAAGCGTGAGTGGACGCAGATTCGTGAGCGCACCATGCGAGCCAAGCGCGCCCTCCTCGAACGGGGCGTCTTCCTCGCCGCCTCCGTCCCGCTCTACGGCTACCGGCACGAGGATGGGCGGCGTGTCGTCTGCGAAGTCGAGGCGGATGTCGTGCGCCGTATCTATCACTGGTATGTCCTTGATGGGCTCTCTCTGCGCGAGATCGCTCGCAGGCTGAACGGGGAGGGTGTACCAGCGCCAGCAATGTCGCGGCGTCAGTATCGCGACGGTCGCACGCCACGCTGGGGGAAATCTACGGTGCGCCGCATCCTTACCGATCCGGCATACATCGGCGAGACGTGGGCACTGCGCTGGGAGGCCAGGCCAGGTCGAAATCCCCGTCTGCGGGATCCGCGTGAGTGGCTCAGGCTGCCGGACGGGGTCACGCCGGCGATCGTGGAGCGGTCCCTCTGGCTGGCCGCCCAGGAGCGGTTGCGCCAGAACCACGGCGAGCGGGTGCGGAACGCGGAGCGGTTCTTTCTCCTGCGCGGGCTCGTTCGCTGTGCCGTCTGTGGACGACGAATGTATGCCGATGTCGATCGTGGCCGTCGGATCTACCGCTGCTCCTCGCGCCAGTTTCCGAGCGGTGCCTGCGGCGCGGGTCGCGTGCCGGCCGATCGGATCGAGCGCTGGATCTGGGACCAGGTTTCGGCTCTGCTCGGCGACCTCCGGCTGATCGAGGCCGAGTTGGAGCGTCGGCGGCATACTCCGCGTGACGATGGAGTGGAGCGGCAGCGCGCGAGTATCGAACGGGAGCTGGCGCGGATTGCCGCACAGCAGGAACGGCTCGTTCGCCGGTACGCCCGCGCCGAGGACGACGATGATGTGCTTTGGGAGCTCGTACGCCGGCAGGTGGCGGAGCTGGAGACGGAACGCGAGCGGCTCCACCGGCGGCTGACCGAGATCGAGCAGGCACTCGCCGAGCGGGAACGGCAGGAGATCGAACTTGTTTCACTCGCCGAGTACGCACGGCGGGTGCGGATCAACCTCCAACGGATGGACGAGAGCGAGCGGCGGCAGGCCCTGGAGGTGCTTCGTGTGCGAGTCACAGCCTCCGGGAGCGATCCCAGAGGGTGGTCGTGGGCGTGGGGTTAGGGCGTTTTGATCACAACGTGCTCACGTTGTGGCCGATACACCTGATCTGCTCATGCGTATAAAAATTGTTACGCGCAGTTCGGAGGTCGCGCAGGAGCTACTCGGGCACTCGCAGATCACGCTCACGCTCGATACGTATACGAGCGTGCTCCCTCCGCACCTCGAGGACATTGCCCCGGGTTGCGACCGGGGCGATCGCGTTTTGACGACCATTCTGACGACCGAATACTGCTGTACGGGGTAACTGAGGGAGGTGACCTTGCCCATCAACGAGAGCCAGGTACAACCAGGATCCCACGCGCACGAGCCACTGCACGGACTCGCTCGGCCTCCTCGAACGGAGCCACGTGCACGTCCCACGGCTGGGGCTCGCCACGAGCCCATTTGAGCACGCCACGCTCGAAGACCTGGTAGACGATCCCGTCGATGTCGAACTCTTCGGTCAACGGCCACCCGAGAGCGCGGATCGGGAGCGTCTGGTCGATTCGTTCGAGCTGTCTCCAGAAAGCGAGAAATCCATGGCCCACGTGCTTACCGAACGGACCGATCTCGACGACCTCCTGACTCACTGCCTCACCCCCTCCGAGGAGACCCCGTACTCGCTCGCGGAACGCGTCGAACCCCTGGGCCAGCAGCCGGCGCGGGCAGGTCTTCCCGCTCCAGTACTGGTGGGGCACCACTCGCTCCGGCCCGAGCCCGAAGGCCCGGCAGAGCGCCGCCACCAGGCGCGCCCCATGCTCCTGGGTGCGCGACCAGTCGCCGTCGCGGTTCACGCAGAGCTCGATCCCGATCGAGGCCCGGTTGCCGGTTCCGTTGACGCCGTCCCCGGCGTGCCAGCCGTTCTCGGTGGTCGGGAGGAGCTGCACCGCCTCGCGGTCGTCGACGACGAAGTGGAAGCTCACTCCCTCCGGACCGCCCCCGGCGTGGACGAAGCGCCGGTGCGCCTCGGCGCCGGCTCCCGGGTCCTCGTTCGCCGTCTCGTGCACGGTGACCCAGGCCGGTCGCAGCGGGTAGCCGGGCCGGTTGGGTGCGCCCGGCGGCAGGAGCGCGAGGCGCAGCGGCAGCCCCGGCACCGGGTCGCTGGCGTACTGGGCGATGAAGGCGCTAACGGCTGCCGCGTACGCGGCCGGGTCGTTCCCGTCGCTGGCCGGGGCCCAGAGCGGGACGATCCGCTCGACGGTCGCCGCCCCCTGGCGGCGGTAGACGAAGTCCGGGTCGACCAGGCGGCGCGCGAGGTCCCGGAACCCCTCCGTCCAAGAGGGGTAGCGCCAGAACTGGCCCCGCCCCGGCACGGCGACAGGTTCCCCCACGCCGGTGCGACTGGTGCGGGTGGCGCCCGGGTTGCGCAGGTCGTGCGCCGCGACCACCCCGGCAGTGCCGAAGCGGGACTCGTGCCAGAAGACGGCCAGGGCGAAGAGGGGGTCGACTCCCTCCGCCGCGACCGCCTGCCAGCAGGCGTTCCCCTCGGCCGCCGCCGGTGAACCGGCCGCCTCGAGCAGCGCCGTGAACCGCTCCGGCGAGATCCGTGGCAGCACGCCAACGACAGCTGCTCTCGAGTCGATCGCTCCCATTCCGACACCCTCCAGTGTATATGTTCACTCCCCTGCCGCTTCGCCTGCCGCCCCGCCCTTGCTCAACCATGGGAGGCCAGCACCACCTACCGCGTAGAGCGGGACGACGTCGAGGTACCGCCGGTGCGCGGCCTGGCGCTGCGCGGCGGCGCGGACGGTGTCAGGCGAGACAGTCGAGTCTCCGAGAATCCACGTCGGCATCGTTCCACTCCCCATCTCGTTCGTAGAGCCAGCGCAGGAAGCGCCACCAGGCGAGCGTGCGTGACGAGAGCTGCGGCAGCTCGCTGGCCGAGCGTGGCGCGTCGATGACGTTCCAGCGCGGGAGGTACCGCGCGAGCATGTCGGCGGTCTCCATCGGTTGCCCGATCCGTGCCCGCTCGATCTCCACGGTCAGCCCTCCGGCGATGGCGAGGACGATCGCATGCTGTTCCTCCGCCCAGGCCACCACCCAGACGCCGCGGTTCCAGAGCGCCGTGATCAGCGAGTCGAGCCCGCCGTGCATGGCCGCCACCGTTCTCATTCCCCCTCGTCACGCCGGGCCAACCAGCGAACGAACGCGAGCCACGCTCGTTCGCGCTCGCTCAGTTCGTGGATGGACGCCTGCGCCGCGGTGGTTGGGTCGTGCTCGACGGTGAACGGGCGCAAGCAGTCCGGGCAGGCGTAGCGGACCCGCTGCGGCCGGTCCCCGAGGCCGATCCGGTCGAGCGCCGTCCACGCCCGGGTACCACCGCACCACGGGCAGCGGATCCGGTCCACTGCCTGGTCTCCGAGCGCGATCCGCTCGGCCGTCCCGGGCCGGAGCAGCCCTCCACAACGCGCGCAACTCTCCCGCGCTCCTGTCCAGACCGAGAGCACCGAGTGCGGGTAACAGCAGTGGGGACAGGGGAGAAAACCGGCCATCCAGCGCATGCTCACCACCAGCGAGCGGCGCCGAGTATCCGCTCGTACCGCCTCCCACCATAGATCGCCACCAGTCGATCGCCGTGCAGGACGAAGTGCACGAGGTGTACCGTGAACAACCCCGCCTCGTGGACGTCCACGACCGCGAGCCCCTGATCCATGAGCCGTCCCGCGTCGTAGTGCGCCCGTGGCCCGGTGAGGCACGGCACCACCCACGCCCCGCTCGTCTGCCCCTCGTAGTCGGTCTGGGTGTACACCTGTGCCCGGTGCCAGTGCCCGACCAGCACAGGCTTCAACACGCGCAGGTACACACTGCGCGCCACGTTCACCGTCATCCCGGTCAGCCGTAGCCCGTCCCCGTGGAGCACCGTGAGCCGCCCCAGGCGCACCTGCGGGATGACCGCTTCGCTGCGCCGTCCATACCCCTCGACATGCGCGAGGTGGAGCCAGTTCGAGGGTGCACGCACAAGGTGGGCGAGATCGAGGTCATCGATTTCCCAGAGCTCCGAGGCACGGCGCCAGAGGTACCGCACGAAGCGGAGTTCATGGTTCCCGTCCAGCCAGATCCAGGGACGGTTCGGTGCCCATGTCGCGAGCTCGGCGACTTGCTCGCGTACCCGCTGGAGCTCGCCCGCGAAGGAGCGAGTCGGCGGCGATACCGGCCATTTCGTGAGCGCCCACACGTCGAGCAGGTCGCCGTTCACGACGACGAGGTCAGGGTCAACATCGCGGACGATCTCGCGAGCGAGGAGCATCGCATCCGGATCCGCCCACGGGAGATGCAAATCGGATAGCACGACCACCCGGTACTGCCGGTCGGAGAGCACTCGGGCCTCTGGACCGTTCCGCTCGATCCTGAGATGAGGACGACCAGTATGATCCGGTTCCGCGAGCGCATCCCGTTCCGTCGAACTCCGGATCGCCCGCCGCCAGCGAACGACCGTTGCCGTCCCGACACCGAACCGCCGCGCCGCCGCCTCGATCGGGAGCGTGAGGAGGAGTTCGCGTTCCTCGTCAGTCAGCTCCCGCCACCCCGCCCGCATCTCCACCCTCGTCCACGATCGCGCGCTTACCCAGCCAAGCGAGGGCGGCCCCGGCGCCAGAACGCACCGCTGCTGCCCCGACCCCGACAGCCCAGGCTCGCCAGTCGTCGACCCGACTCGGGTCGAACTCGACGAGCGCCTGCAGGACGACAGTGGCGACGGCGACGAACACGAACCAGCCGAGCTCCTCGAGCGCCTTGAACTCGTACCGCACGCGCACCCCCTTACTCGTGTTCCTCGATGACCTCGCCGTTCACGACCCGGAACCGCCGACCGTACCGGCGCTCGTACGCCCGCAGCAAGCGCCTGAGTACCCGCGTCTCGTCCTCCAGCGTGCGCAGCTTGTGCTCCAACTCGCTCGCTCGCGCCTCCAACTCCTCGATACGCCGCCAGAGCTCCGCGACCACACGCTGGTAGCGCTCGATCGCATCTGCCTCCACCTGACGCGTCTCGGTGTGCGCGTGACGGCGCCGGAGCAGGTACCCCACGGCGGTTCCGGCCATGCTCGAACCGATCACGGCGGTGATCACCGTCACGATCGCCCCGTCCATCGATCCTCCCGAGCTGACACTAGCGGCGTTCAAGCTACTGCACCGCCTGCCGGCGTACCCGCTCGCGGGAACGCCAGTCCCGGATCGCCTCCTCCACGCGGCGCACCGGCTCGGGCAGTGGAGGCGCATACTCGATGCTCGTCACCCGAACGTCCGTCCACGGTATCGGCGTGGAGCCAGTCGATTCGTCCGGGCCGCTGAGCTGGTACGATGCCCCGACCCCGAATTCCAGCGCGATGCCGAGCGCGTACAGTTCCTCATCGACCTCGAACTCGTGCACCAGCGAGGTCCCCGCGCCCCGTGGAACGCCGACCGTCTCATGCCCGACGAGGGCCAGTTTCCCGGGCACCCAGTGCAGGACGTCTCGGTTCCCCCACTGTAGGCTCACTGCCCCTATCCAGCGGTCGATGTCTCCCGCCTGATCGAGAGGAGGTATCGGCGGGTTGAGCTGGACGTGGAGCACGGGTCGCTGCACCCAGTCCACCTCGGCATCGTTCATGACCCAGAACCTGACCCGCACCCGTGAACCCTTCGGAATGGGCGGGGCGAGAGTGGCCCGACTGGCCATGGCGTTGAAGTCCCACTCCGTCAACGGCAGGGAGTTCGCCCCGCCAGGATAGTCCCAGGTCACGGCATGCGCGTAGGCGACGAGGTAGGGGTCGCTCCGGTTAGTACTGCGGTAGTCGCGCACCAGGCTAACCTCACCGAACATGGTGTCAACGCGCCATTCCCGGTTCCAGCGCCCGGCGTGCGTCTCCACCGTCACGCCCGGGAGGTTGTACCAGAACCAGGCGATGCTCTGGTCGTTCCCGTATGCCGCGTAGTACAGCGATGCACCGTCGAACTCCCAGGAGACGAATGGGTTCGCCAGCCGCGCCTGCTCCCACCTGATGTACCGTCGCGCGCTCACCGCCGCCGCAGCTCCCGTACTGTCCGGCCCAGGTTCGTCGCGCGGTCAGTGGCGACCCGTGGCCGCCCGACGTCCTGGAACGCCGCCACGTCCTCTGCCTCCAGCTGCCCGATGAACTGCACCTGGAGGCGCACCTCACCGCGATCAGGATCTTCGTCTATCGCGAGTACCCGGCAGAGCCCGACCGCACCCCCGCCCGGTGCGAGCGGGAGCACCACGGGCACGACGTCGCCGGGTTCGAGCGCGGCGAGCGCGCTCTCGACGCCGACCGCGAACTCCGCCGTCGTCGGTACGATGGGGCGGAGGCCGACCCGCGCAACCACCACGGTGCCGGTTCCGACCGGGTCGACGAGGAGCTCAGCCGGAAACACGACGGTGCCGACGGTGCCGCCCGTCACCGTCTCGCCCTCCACGGCCGCCCAGCGCCGGGTCAGCGCCCAGACCGTCCTGAGGTGCGTCACGGTCATCGCCAGGTCGAGCGCGGGAGGTGCCCAGGCCCGCCCGACCCCGACCGCCCGTCCCAGGAGGATGACCGGTGCCGCGATGGAACCCCGAGCAGCGCCAGCCCCGGCAGCCCGCCCGGCGAGCAGCACAGGTACCAGGATCGCCGCCCGGACACGCCCCTCCCCGGCAGCACGGCCGCTGAGGAGCCGCTCGACGAGGAGCGCGCCGACGGTAGCCGAACCACCCGCTCCGCTCGCCGAGAGCCAGCGCTCGACCAGGAGCGCCCCGCCAGCTAGAGCCGAACCGGATGCCCGCCCGCTGAGGAGGATCTGAAGCAGCACGGAGAGGTCGGCATGTGCCCAGCCGCTCCCGAGCGCCGTCCCGGCCAGCTGCCGCTCGACGCCGATGACTCCGCTCGCGAGCGCCGCGCCGCCTGCCCGCCCGGCGAGGAGCACGTCGCGCACCAGCTGCGCCCAGGCCAGCGCGGTCCCTTCCGCCCGTCCGACCAGGCCGACGACCCTCAGGATGTTCGCCCTGGCTGCTGCCGCGCCGATACCCACTCCCGCCAGCCCACGCGTGACGCTGAGCTGCCCGCTGGCGGTCGCCGTCCCCGCTGCTGCACCGGCCAGGTTCACGCCCGCGCTTACTGATGCTAGGACGACCGTGAACCCGTAGAGGTCCAGCGTGTTGCTGCCATAGGTCACGGTCGCCGTGCCCGTCGTCGTCGCGCTCACGAGGACACGGTGGAACACGACGTGTGGAGTCGCGCCGATGGCGTAGGAGTACAGCGTCTGGTTGAAACCGGAGGGGAGAGTCGGTCTGTAGGTGCTCGACTGGCCGACGATACGCAGGTCGATGACGGTCGGGTCGCTGACGGTGAGCGCCGGTAGGGTGATCGATGCCGCCGAGCTCGCACCCGTTCCCTGGACGCCGCGGACGACCGAGAACCCGCGGAAGACGTGTAGCGAGGCGGTAACGGACGTCGATGCCGGGAACGTCACCGTGACGTTCTCCGGCTCGTTCGTCGCGGCGACGCGTCCCCAGATGTCGATGGTTAGCGTCGAGCTCACAGCCCCCGAGGCGAGGAGCGTGAATCCTGCGGGCGGGGTAGCCGTCGCCGCCGCATCGCGTTCCGCTACGAGGACGAGGTAGTCGCCCGGATAGGCGAGCGGAGCCCGGACGGTTACCGCCGTCACGTTCGACCATGCTCCCCAGTCCGTTCCCCGGTATCCCGTACTCGCCTGCGGCGTCGCCCCGGCGGGGAGGAGGACGAGGGTGGCCCCACTGCAGTCTTTCGCCGTCGAAAGCGTGACGGTGCGCGGACTCGCGTCCGCGACGTCCTCCCGGGCCAGGACGCCTCGTCCGTAGCTGGAGCTGTATGCGTCGTAGATCGTGGTGATGCCCGACCCCCAGGTGACGCTCGCGATGCTCGCCCCGGCCTGGCTGTAACAGCGGAGCACGACGCGGTCGCTCCCGCCCATTCCGCAGCTCGGGAACGTGAGGCTGCTCTGCGAGTCGACGGAGCCGACCAGCGCCCAGTCCTCGAACGGGCGGCTCGTGTCCACGCCGCGCCAGGCCGTCATACCGCCGAATGCCGAGTAGCCGGAGCCGAAACTATAGGAAGCCGGTTCCGTCCCGTCCGCGATGCGGTAGCAGAGGAAGAGCCTGTTCCTCTGCCACTGCCCGGTCGTGTCGACCGACGCCTGCTGGGTGATGAACCGCCATCCCGTCGGGATCGATGGCATGGCGTTCACGTACCGGACGGCGAGATGGACGAGCAGGAGGTCGCCCGGTTGGACGCCGCTCGGGACATCGATGGTGACGGTCGTCGAGATCAAGGTGACGACGACCGTCTGGTAGCCGACCAGGGTGATGGCCATAGCCTAGCGCTCGACGATGGTCAGACTGTTGGCCGGGAACGAGACGGGGTCGCCCGCGGTGACCGTCTTCGCCTGGTCGAGGATCAGCCAGTAGAGGAGGTTCCCCGCGCTGGCGGCGTCCCAGACGCCAGCGAACACTACCGTCCCCCAGTTCGTCCCTGCGTTCCCGAACGAGACCGCGGCAGCGTTCTGCACCTGCTTCCCGTTCCCGCTCGGTTCGTCCGCGATCGCCGTCCAGCCTGACCCGGCCGCGACGCCCTGGCGCGCGTACCCGCCTCCGGACACCTCTGGGGGCAGATTCGTCCCGCTGTCGAGCGTGGGGGTGGCTTCCGTCCAGACCACCGTCCCGTCGTTGACCGTGCCGCCCTCCGTCGTAGGCCAACTGGGTTCGCTCGCCCCGCTGGTGCCCGCCGTCGTGCAGCGGTAGAGCCGCCGCGGCCCGCTCGTGTTGAACGCGGTCGGTATGACGTAGTCGCCGACGCTGTACGCCGTGTTCGGCTGCCAAACGGTCGCCGTGTGGAGCGACACGTACACGGTCGATGGTGCCGTGTAGGGCAGGTTCTTGAACATGTGTTCCAGGAACTTCTGCTCCAGGTAGTTGCTCTTGTTCACCGCTCACCTCCTGCATCATCCCGCACCGCGCACCGGGAGCCGGAGCTGGCCTGCCGGGATCTGGAGCCCCGCCGATCCGGCGTTGAGCGTGACCGGAGCGGCCAGCGCCCCCGTCCAGAGACAGGTGCCTCCGGTCGCAGCGTCCCAGAGCGCGACGTGGGTCACCGTGCCCCAGTCCGCGACGGGCGACGGGAACGTGATATCGCTCGCGTTCTCTACCCAGGTCATCCCGAGCCCGTCATCCGAACGTGTCCAGTCTGCCGTCGTTCGCGGGAGGGCGAGGCGGGCGTAGTCGCTCGCCCCGACCTCGTTCGCCCCCGCATCACCGGGATCGGCGGTATGGAGCGAGAGGTAGAGGTTGCCGGGCAGCGCCGGCCAGCTCCCACCGCGGAACAGCGCGTCGAGGAACTGCTCGCGGACGTACCGTGTGGCACCGGTCGCCATATTCCTCCTCCTAGCTCAGCTGCTCGCGACGCGGCCAGGTGCCGGGCACCCGGAGGTCCTGGTACTCCCACGGAACCCCGGCCTGCACCTCACCGACCTCGCGTGCGACGTCGGGGAGCTGATCGCGCGTCCGCACGTCCAGCGCGCCTCCGGCATCGGTCAGGATGAACGGCCGATAGCGACCGACACTCGCGAGCCAGTGCAGCCGCCCGGCCTCGTCCAGGTACCACTCCTGTCCTGTCCGCTCGTGCAGGTCGATGAGGAGGCTGAGGAGGCTCTGCCCGCTGAACTCGACTGCGGTAAGGATGGGAGCCGCCTCCACCACCGTCCCTGGCAGGACGGGCGCCTCCGCGAGCCCACCGAGCGTGATGCGCAACGCGTGCCGCACTGCTGCCCCCGCCGTCACCCCGTACCACGTGACGCGGACGGGGATCTGCCGTAAATCCAGCCAGCGTTCAACCGCATAGACCCGTACCGAGACCGTGCCGTCGTCATGCAGGCTCGGCACGTCCGTGATACCGCGCCAGGAACGTCGCCGACCGGCGATCGTCACCACTGCCCCACCAGAGGGCGGGATAACCGCGAGGAGCGGCGTGTGCCGGTGGAGCCTGAGCTCGGCGTCGTCCTGCTGGCGGGCCGCGCCGACCGAGCGCCGCCACTGCACGGCGACATCGTCTGTCGCGTAGTCACCACGCCAGTGCACCGTCACCCAGGTCATAGGAGCCACCGCTCCTGCCACGTCACGGTAGCCGGTAGGCCGCTCAGCTGGTTCTCCCCCGGCTCGATCCGCATCCAGTCCACCGGATCGCTGAACCGGATGCCCCAGCCCGCGAAGAGCTCACCGTTCTCCACCGCGACCACGCGCCGGTCGCAGTCGATCACGAGCGCCCCGTCGGCGATGACCCGCTGGAGCGTCACCTCCTGGCCGGTCCGCTGGTTCCGGAGCGCCCCGTTGTAGACGTAAGCGCTGCGCTGGAAGAGGAGCGACACTGCGGGGGTGGAACCTGCCTCCAGGGTCACCGTCGCCCCGCTTGCGACCTCCAGCTCGACCCACGAGTCCCCGTGGCGCTCGTACTGCCAGCGTGACGCGACGTTCCCGTTCTCGTCGTGCCGTTCGAACTTGTAGACCTTGAGGAGCTTCTCCCGCACCCAGTAGGGCTCCAGCCCGAGCGCCACCGACACCGCACGTCTCCCGCCGAGCGTAGCCCCCACCGGCACCGTTACCTGCTCCTGATCGACCACGGTGAACGGTGGGTTGAAGCCGCTTTCGGGCATGGACGTGACGAACACCCGGTACATGAGGACGTACGGGCCATTAGGCCTCAGCTGAACCACCGCCGGTAACGGGTATTTGGTGTAGACCCACTGACGGAGAAACTGGTCGTAGTAGTGCTCGGTGACAAGCCAGTCCCGCCACCGGTAGTACCACCACCACGAGTAGCGCCGGTAGCGGATGACCCAGTAGCCGGGCGTCCAGCTACAGACTACCGGCATGCGCCGTATGTCGTGCCACTCGGGATCGCCGTGTCGCCGGTAGCGGAGGACGGCGACTCCATATCCGTCGGCCCACGCGAACGCCTCTCGCTCCCAGGCCCGCGAGCGTACCGTCCAGGTCAGGTCGACCCGTTGGATCGGTACGCCGGTCACGAGTGCGACCGAGTCGTAGTCGTCCAGGAGGTTCGGGATGCCGGTGCCCTCGATGGGGGCGTCGCGGGAGACCAGCGCCAGGTGGACGCGGCCGTCACGCTCGACACCACCGTAACGGTAACCACGCTCCCCCGAATGCGCGTAGGTGCGCGTGAGACGCCAGGTTCCGGTCGCCGCCAGTGGCGCGTCGATGGCGCGGACACTCTCGTAATACCACGTCGTGTTGCTCGACGATGCGGACATGCCCCCGAGGTCGAGCGCGTTCGCCGTCTCGCCGTTCGCGATGGCGGATGAGGTCACGACGTCGATCAGCGTCGTCCCTCCAGGAGGCACGTCCACGCGCACCCAGAGCCCGCCCCCAGCCACCAGGAACGGCACGGCGATACCGTTGACGAGCACGAGCGTCTGGCTCGCGATCGGCGTCAGTGGGAGCTTGACCGGATAGCCAGCGAGCCCCTCGCCGAACCGGTCCGTCACGGCATAGCGTCGCCATGTCGCTGGGGTCGCCGCGCTCGTCTCGATGCGGAACCGGGGGTAGGCAGGGAGGTTGGCGGTGACAGTTGCCGAGCCCGGAGCCGCGAGGGCCGTGGCGCTGGTCGCGCGCCAGGCGACGTCCTGCGCCCGGCACTCGATCCGGATATCCGTATCCGAGTCGCCCCGCCAGGCGAGGCGCTCGACGACCACCCACAGCTCGACGTCGTCCCCGGTACCCGTCTGGGCCCGCAGCCGGTGCTGGCCAGGAGCGAGGAGCCCAGCCACGCGGGCGCGGAACGTGTCGATGGGCACGTTGACCGTACGCACGGCGACGAGCGTGAGCGTCCGCTCGGTGAACCGGAAGCCGGCCAACTCGGGCGGCCGCGTGCCCCGGTTCCGGGTCTGGACGTCGAGACGGATCTCCCCCGCCCCGCCGCTCGCTAGAGCGACCGAGAACCCGAGCACCGCCGGATCGAGATAGGTATCATCGACATGCGTCAGTCGCGCGGGCATCCCTCACCTCATACCGCGTTGAGGAGCGCGTCCCGCACCGCCGCATCGACCTCCTGGCGGACGATCGACCGGAGCTCGGTCTCGCCGACCCAGACGCGCACCTGGACGTCTGCCGCCAGCTGGGCCTCGAACGAGAGGTTCTGCGTGGCGTTGACCGACACGTTCCCTGCACCGCCGGTAGTGCCAGCGAGCGAGCCGAGTGCCGCGTTCCACTGCGCGACCGCCTGCGCGAGCCCCTCGAGCCCGCCCTGCATCTGGTCGCGGATCGCTGCGATCCGCACCAGCACCTGCTGGACAGCCTGGGCGAACGCGTCGATCCGCGCCTGCCAGTCGCGCGGCGCGTTCCCGGCCTGGTCGAGCACGGCGCCGACGTTCCGGACGAGGTCGGCGATGGGGGCGAAGGCGTCCGCGACCTGCTGGACAGCCTCGACGACGGCCGGGTCGAGCGACTGCGCTACCCCGGCGAGCTGCTCGACCCATGACCGGAGCGCGCCCGCGAACCCGGCCGCCGCTCCCGCTGCCCGCTGCGGGTTGACCGTCTGCGTGAGACGATCCATCGCCCCGCCGAGGGTCTGCGAGACCCGTTCGACGACATCGAGGACAGCGAGGAGGGAGGCGAGCTGGTCGAGCGGCGGCAGCTGGACGGACGCGAGTTGGCTCAGCCCATCCACGACCTGGCGGACGGCCGAGAGGAGCATGTCCACCAGCGCACGAGGATCGACCCGTGCGCCGTCCTCCCCCTGCCCGAGCCGACTCATGGTGCTGAGCAGGTTCGCGACGGCCTGGAGCGGCGCAAAGAGCCTCTCGGTCACGTCTCGGTCGGGGATCGCCGTCGTGTCGGCGAGCGACGAAACCGCCGTCGCCAGCTCAGCCGCGAGCCCGGCGATCGCCTGCCCCAGCTCGCGCACCTGATCCATCGCTGCCCGCGCGGACCCGATCCCCTCCTCGGTGAGGCGGCCCATGCGGTCGAGGATCCCGACCACCTGACCCAGTGGTCCGAATAGCCCCTCGGTCTGCTCGCCGCTCGGGAGCGCCGTTCCGGCCTGCGCGAGCGCCTGCTGGACGGACTCGACGAGCGAGACGGCCAGCTCGGCGATGGAACGGCCGATAGTGTCGCGGTTCGCCCACAGCGTCTGGAGGTTAGCGAGGATGGTCACCGTCCCGCTCTCCGCCACGCGGAACACGTCGCCCACGAACCCCATGACCGTCTGCATCGCCTCAGAGAGCTGCTGGGCCTTGACGGTCGCCTGGAGACCGACTACGTCCGCCGCCTGCGAGAGCGAGTCGATCATTTCTGTCGTCAGGTTGGCGAGCCAGCCAGCGACCTCTCCCCACGCCATGTCCCATGGGTCGCCGACCTCCTGCCAGCGCGCGACCACGTCGATCGTGTCCCGGAGCACGCGCATGACGTTCCCGACTGCGTCCAGGAGGTCGCGCGCCCGGCCGAGCACCTCGCCGTCGAACTTCCGCGCCGCATCGGCGATGCCCGAGAGCGCCCGCTCGGAGAGCCCACCGAACCAGTCCAGGAGCTCTCCCCATGCCGCCTCCCAGGGGTCGCCCTGCTGCCGCCAGACCGCGACCACCTGGAACGTCTCGCGGAGCGCGCCCATGACGTCGCGGACACTGCCGACGAAGGTCCGCAGCCGCTCGATCGTCTCGTTCGTCGACTTCTCGGCCGACTCGACCAGCCCACGGAAGAGCCAGCCCCAGTCCGGTTCTTTGGAGAGGGGCCCCTCCTCGGCGGGAGACTGGGGGATGTTGCGGCCGAGCTTCGCCAGGTTGTCCATCGCTGGAGCGATGTTGACGTTCGCGGTGATGGTGAACGACGACGGGAGCGAATCGATCTCCATGTTGAGGCGCCGGATGTGCTCGGCCTGCTGCTGGGCGGTGGACTGGATATCGATCTCGACCTCCGGCGGGAGAAGCCCGAGCCCGCGGAGCACGTCCTCGAGGCGCTCTGCGACCTGGCCGAGCGCGTCCGCTACCCGTTCGCCAGCCTGCCGGAACGCCTCGGCTGGGCCGAGCGCGGCCGAGTACTGGCTATTGAGCTCGCCGACCCGCCGGTTGTACTCCTCCTGAGTGATCTGGCCTTCCTGGAGCTTCGCGTTGAGATCGTCGAGTGCCCGGGTGTACTCGGCCTGGGCGACAAGGATCGACCGTTGCTGGGACTCGAGATCGGCGATGCCGCCCTGCAGCCGCCCGACGTACCAGGTGAGCGTCTCGTACTGGGCCTGTTCCTCGGCGGTCAGTTCGACGCCAGAGCGACGCTTCTGCTCGAGTTGCCCGAGCGCCTCCTGTGCCTCGCGCAACTGTCCCTGCCACCGGGAGATGGCCTGGTTCGACGCGCCGATGGCGGCATCGAACTGCGTGAAGACATCGATCGTGCTCGTGAACTGCTGCTGGACTTCCTGTGCCGCCTGACCGCCCTCGCGCAGAGCGGTGAACATGTCGTAGAAGTGCGGTAGTTGCTCCTGGGCCGACTGGCCGACGTTGCGCCACGCGTCGACGATCCGGCGTCCCGCCTCGACCTGCCGCTCAGTGACGTCGCGGAGCTCCTGGTCGGTCTCGCGCAGGATGTCGTCGATCTTCCCCCACTCGCCCGAGAACGCCGCGACGATGAGGCGAGCGAACCCGCTGAGTTGCACCTTGAGCCGTTCGAACTGGAGGAGCACGAGTTCGATCGCACCAGCGATGGTCTCCTGCACCGCAGGCCAGACGGTGCGCACCCCGTCCCAGAGCGCGGCGAACGCGCCGCGGACGGTATCGACCGCTCGAGCGAGCGTCGGGAATTTCTCCCGGATCGTGTCCCAGTTACGGGCGAGGACGATAGCTCCGGCAGCCAGAGCGCCGATCGCCGCCACGGCCCCGACGACGGGGGCGGAGACCGCGCCGATCGCGATCGCCGCAGCGCCGATGGCCGGCAATACGGTTCCGAGCGCTATGCCGAGTGCGGCGACCGCGATCGTGACGTCTCGCACCGGCCCCGGCAGTTTCTGGAACCAGTCGAGGAAGCGCGCTCCGGCCTGGACGATGTCGGTGAGCAGCGGGAGCAAGGCGGAACCCAGCTGTTCGCGGACGTTCTGGAGCTGAGCGCGCAGGATCCGCTGGCTATTCGCCAACTGGTCGGACGTGCGGGCGAAATCCCCCTGCGCATTCGCCGTCATCTCCAGGATCAGTTGGTAGCGGGCGAGGATCTTGTCCTGCTCCGTGATCTCCTTCTCGGACGAGGCGAGTCCCATCTCGAGCACCTTGGCCTGAACGGCCGCCTCGTTGAACGAGATACCGAGCGAGCGGAGCGGCTCAATCTCGCCGACGATACCCGAGCGGAGCTTCTCGAGCGCCTCGTCCAGCGTGAGGTTGTTGAACGAGGCGAGGTCGGCAGCGAGCTGCACGAACTCGGCGCTCATCTCCGCGGCCTGCTGGCGCGTGAGTCCCATCGACGTGAAGAGGTTCCCGAACGTGGCGAGTGCCTCTGCCGCCTCGCCGCGGGAGAGGCCCATGGCGGTCGCCGCGTTTTCGAGAGTCTGCGTGAGGAGCATGGTGGAGTCCTGGAAGACCGCCTGGAGCTTCGAGAACGACTCGTTCGCATCGCTCGCGGCGTCGATCGCCGACTTCCCGAATTCCGCGAGCGGCCGGAGCAACCCATCGAGCGCCTGGGCCGCCTGCTGGATACCGAATGCGGCCATGCCGAAGCGGCCGAGCCGCTCGAGCAACCCCTCGATTCCGCCCCGGGCACGCTCTCCCGCCTCGCCCAACTGAGCAGTCGCCTGGGCAGCCTCCGCCGCCTCGGTCGCCTGCCCGGCGAGCGCGTCACCGGCCTGGTCCGCCTCGGTCGCGAGCGCTGCCATACTCGCCTGCTCGGCCGCGCTCCGGAGCTGGCGCAGGGCCTCTGCAGCGGCTCCCGCACCGGCAGTGATCCGTTCCGGGCTGAGGTCGAACGCAGCGGCCAACGAGCCGGCGATGAGTTGCGCCGCCTCGTCGATGGCCCTGGTGATCTCGGCGAATGCCGCCTCTCCCTCGGCTCCGATCCGCTCGAACGTCGCCTCGGCCTGCCCCTGGGCGCGGGCGAGGTCGGAGAAGTCGGCGGTTACACGGTAGACGATGTTCCCGGCTTCGACCATCTCACGTCCCGATCGGCAGGCCGAACGTCTGGAACCAGAGCCGCACGGCTGTGGAGCCGACGAGCCCGCGCCGCTCTATCGGAGAGACGCTCCGCTCGAGCCGCTCGAGGTAGGCGCGCCTCGCCCGTTCACTCATCCACGGCGCTGACACCGCCCGGATCATCCGCAACTCCTCCTCGGCCTCGAGCCTCGGTAGCGCCCGCAGGTACACGACGAACCAGCGCCAGGGCAGGCTCAGCCAGTCCTGCGGCCGCCCCCCGTAGAACCGCTGGATCCTCGCGAGGAGGAGACCGATATCGACCCGTCGGCCCTGCTCACCCCCGCCAGGGGAAGCAGAGGGGGGATCTGCCGGCCCAACTCGCCGAGAGCCCACACGAGCAGGTTGACGGCGAACCCGTAGGCCTGGGTGGGCGTGCAGCGCGCGAGCACGTCGTCCGTGAGAGTCGGCACGAGGAGATCGCGTACCGCGCGCGCGAAATCGTGTGACGTCTCGAACGGGATCCCCTGCCCGCGGCCGACAAACGATGCGAGCCACTCGATCCTGCTGATTTGGAGCAGGTCGAGGTCCTCGGGCGGCCGCACCGCGTACCGCTCCCCGAGGACCTCGACGTACCTGGGCTCGCGCGGCGCGAGCTCCTCGATGGAGAGGATGACGTCGCTCATCGGTCACCTCACGAGCTGGGCGGCAGCACGTCGCGGATGACCGCGATGAGCGGCGGCGTCCGGTTCGTGTCGACGAGCGCCGTGATCTCGAGCGCGATGGTGGCCGGGTTGTCCGAGGTGAACTGCGTCTGTGGGCTCCCCGTGGCCATCCCGCGCGGCACGAAGACCCGGAACGGCATCCCGTCGGGCTGCAAGATGTCATAGCCCCAGCTCGCGAAGAGCTCCTGCACCTGGGACGTCACGCGGAGATCGACGTGCCCCCGCGTCGTGCTCGTTGGGGCTACGGTGCTGAGGCTCCCGAGTCCAGAAGCCAACTGGTAGTTCTCCGGCGTGACCTGGGCGAGGTTGCACGAGAGCGTCACGGTGCGGCTCGTGACCGGCATGAACACCGGGTCGAACTCCTGGTCCACGCGGATCTCGCCCCGCTCGACGCTGAGGTTCAACGTCAATCCGCCGTTCGTGTACCCGCGGTTGGTCCACGGCGTGCCCCAGGCCGTCCCGTAGTCCACCGTATCCGCGGGGAGGTCGTTCGTGGTCGCATACGGAGCCGAGTAGACGATGAAATTCCGGCCAGCGATCACCTCGGTAGCACTGAAGCCTGCCATGTCACGTCACCTCCGTCCTTCATCGGCACTCTACGTGCGTTCAACGATGGCGCGCAGGTTCCGCTCGACGCTCCCCGCCTCCGGTAGGTCCTCGATCGGGAACCCACGCGCACGGATCCGTGCGACGAGGTCCCGCGCGCGCTCGACCGAGATCGGCTCGATATCCCCGAGCTCGAAGACGCGCATGCCCCCGCTCGCGATCCCGGCTATACTGCGCCGGTCGGCGAGGAACGTCTCTGTCCACCCCGTGAACGGGCGCTCGACACAGGCAAGGGTGAGGTACTGGTGCACGGCACCGCACCGCCGGCAGCGGAATCCGAACCGGTTCCGCACGAGGTACGGGCGCAGGCGTATAACCGCCTCGATGGCCGCGCGCTCTCGCGGAGTCAGGTACGGGCGGTCGCGCGGGCCCAGGCGCGCGAGTAGCTCCGTCGCAACCGTGCGCCATTCCGGGGGCAGATCCTGCACCAGCCGAAACGGGTCGATACGTTCCACCTCACCCCTCCTCCGGGTACACGAACGCCTGGTACGTGGTGATGACCTGGGTCAGGGCGACGTCCGGATCGGGGAGGAGGCGCGGCGCCACCTGGAGCCGCCACGAGGTCACGCCCCGACTCGCCCACACCATCGCATCGCTCAGCAGGTGATGGACTTCCTGCCAGATGCGCATCGCCTCGCGACCGGTCTCAGCCCAGCAACGGACGTCGATCGAAACCACGAGCAGGGGGTCGGAGGTCCAGCCCCCGGCCAGCGTGACGGTCACGAGTCGGGGAGGGTCGCTCGGCTCGGCGTACCGGGCGAGTATCTGCTCCGCCGGGACCAGTGCGGTCAGACCGGCGTGCTGCCGCAATACCTCGATCACTGTGGCCACCCAGTCAACGTACATCACGCCTCACGGAATGAGCTGATGAGCCTCGGAAGCTGCGGTATCCACCGCTCCCACGCCCGACGCAGGAACGCCTTCGGCTTGATGCGGCGCGTGCCGTACTCCTGGTAGACATCGTAGTGCACCGGTTTCACGATCGTGCCGAACACGCCCACGACGTTCCCGTTCTCGACTGAGACCATGTATCCGATGCTGTTGGCCAATGTTCCGGTGTCGCGCGGCGCCCCGACTGGAGGGGGGTCAGTCGCCTGACGTTGCATCTCGGCGAGGACGGCGTCGAGCGCGGCAGAGACGACGTTCCGGATCTCGGCCGTGACATCTCGCGTGTCAACGTCACGGACTAGGCGGATCATTCCTCTGCTCCCAGCTCGACGAGGGTCAGGACGGGATGGCGAGTCACGCGCGCCACGCGTCCCCGGACGGCGACAGACTCGGTGCCCGGGCCCGTTACCACGGTGACCTCGTCGCCGAGCGCGACGTCGGCATCGTAGGGGAGGAGGACCGACTGCGTCGCACGCGTCCCCACCGCGGCGTCGCCGACCACGAGGCGCGTGCGTTCGCCGAACGCACAGGGATAGGTTCGCGTGCTGGTCGCGGTGCGCTCCCGCTCCCCCCACGCGTTCGTCGTGCGCACGGCCCGGGCCACCGTCGCCGTGGCGTAGAGCGCCTCGGCAGCGCGCCGTCGAAGCTCGGCAATGTCAACCGCCCGAGTCACGGTAGACCTCCTCGACCGACACCACCCACTGCCCACTCGCGATCAGCCACTCGTTCCAGGCGACCGCAGCCTGCTCCCGCGCATGCTCGTAGAGCTGTTCGTTGGCGAGGGAGCCGCCGCCGAGCGGCAGCGCGACGGCGCGTTCCGCTGCGAGCGCCTGCACCGCCCGCCGCCAGGCGAGCGCTCTGATCAGCGCTCGGGCTTCTCGGTCGTCGAGTTCCTCGATCGGAACGCCGGCGACATCCTCCACGTCGGCCAGCACGTTCTGCACCTGCGGGTGCGTGTCCGTCCAACCGAGGTGTTCAGCGATCCGCCCCAGCTCTCCGATCGCGTACGTGCGCGCAGCCGTCGCGTCCACGCTCAGCTCCCAGCCCTGCGCCGTGCCGCCTTGCGTCGCCGACTCGCAGCCGCCCACCGCGCCATCTTCGCCGCGCCGTATTTCCGGATGCCGATCCAGGCCGCGAGGGCTCTCGGGTTACGCGCCCCCCGCTTACTCAGCCGGTTCACGAGTCGACGGAACCGCTCGCCGGTTCCGAGCCGTGGGAGCTCGACCCGCCGGCTCCGCTGCTGGCGCCGCCTGACCCTGGCCATGGGCCCCCTCCAGTCGTTCCAGGGCCTCGCGGACGCGAACGAGGCGGAGGTACTCCCGGTGCCAGGGCTCGTTGTGGCCGATGGCCGGGAGCGGGGGGAGCGGCTCCCCGGTAAGCGTGTGGAGGAGCCGCTCGATCCGCTCATGTTCGACCGCGAGGCGTTCCATGAGGACTTGATAGTTCACGCCTCACGCCCCTCGTTCATCACCCCAACGGTGCGTCGTAGCCGGCCGGAACCTGGTACGTCGTGCCGCCCACGTAGACCGCGACCGCGCCGGTGCGGTTCCACACGCCGAAGCCGGCCGAGCGATAGAACCGCAGATGCTCGATGTTCCCCTCGCGGATCTCGTCCCGCACCAGGCCCTGGAGCTCCGGTGCTGGGAGCTCGCGCATCCGGACGATCGACTCGCCGCGCGCGAACGCGATGATGTAGTTGTCCGGCAGGCCCCGCAACACGCCGACCCACACTCCGCCGACCTTCCCGAGCGGCTCGTCGACGAGCGCGGTCGGGAATCGTGCGCTCACCTCGGCCTGGGTCGCGGCCCGCTGGATGTCGGGGTCATCCATGGGCACGAACGACGCGAGCGACTCGACCGCGTCGCGGAGGTTATTGGCGATGAGCGCGACGTAGGGCAGGCGGTTCCCAGGGTGCTCGGCCAGCTCCTGGTAGATCGTGCGGAACGGGTTCGAGCTATCGCTGATGGTCGAGAACGCAAGGTAATGGTTGTCCGTCCCGATCGAGCCGCCGACGAAGGGGTAGACCTGCGCGTCGCCGTTCGCGAGCGGGTTCACCGTAAGCGACCCGTACTGCGGGTCGACGAACGTATAGCTCTGGTTGTCGAGGATCGCCGCCAGCAAGTGGCGCTTGATCCAGCGGCCGTCCTCGGCTTGGATCCGGAGGATCTCGTCGTTGAGTTCCTGCACGGTCATGAGCGCCCGCGCGATCCGGTTCCGGCCGATGGCGTCGCCGGCGTGGAAGATGGGGTAGCCGGCCTCGACGTAGAGGTACTCCTGCGTCGGCCGGGGCACGCCCCACTCGTCCAGGGGCTGAAGCTCGGTCTGGCCGGGTACACGTACCCTCTCCTTCGCCGTCGTCGTGCGCGAGACCAGCTCGGACAGGAGCGCGCTCACCGTGCGGTTATGCTCCTGGAGTGTCAGGTCGATGGCCCGGGTGATCGTCTCCACCGCGACCTCGTTCACCCGCCGGGCGAACAGGTGCTCGAGATCGACGAAACCATAGGCGCTCGGCATGTCCATTCACCTCCTCACTCGATGTGCACCCGCAGCAGCTTCTGCGGCCCTGCGAGCGTGTGGTGGGCGATCACCTGGCCCACCGTGACGCTGACGGTGCCAGCAGCCGTGTCGAGCGTCCCGGCCGTATTGCCGAGGTAGACCGCGGCACCGTAGGCCAGGGCATTCAGCGCGTTCCCGAGATCGAGGACGCCGTACCGGACGCACGTTGCCGCCGTTCCCGCCGCAGCGTCGCGGAGCGCGATACCGACGACGTTGGCGTTCGTCGCCGTGTCGGCCGCGGCCCGGACCAGCCGGCCGTTCGTGTCGAACCGCACTGGCTGGCCCTTCGTGAGGGCCTCGCCGGCAATGCCCGTGAACTGCTCGATCAGCTCCACCGGGCGGATTTCTGAGACCGTGATGGCAGCCATTCCTCGTCACCTCCTACCAGAGATCGCGTACTGAGACTGCGCGCCGCCGGCGCTCCTCGTCCGTCAGGCGCGGCGCTTGCCCACCCTCGGGAGTGGGAGGGACCGCTGCCGGCGGGCGGAGTTCGTCCGCGTGCTCGATGAGAAACTGGAACTGTTCGAGCGGGTCGAGTCGCTGGAGCGCATCCCGGATCACGCGCGGGGCGGTCTTGAGCTGCGCGGTGACGTGGCGCTGCAGGAGCTCGCGATAGCGCTCGACCTGAGCCTCGAGTTCGTGCACGCGTGCGACCTGTTGCTCGAGCTCGGCGATGCGCGCGGCACGTTCCTCGGCCAGCCGCTGCCACTCCTGCTGCTGCGCGAGCATTTCCTCCCGCGCCCTTTGCGCTGCGCGTTGGGCCTCCTGCTCGCGCCTCCGCCGCTCGCGGTCGAGCCGCTCCGCGATGATCCGGTCGATCTCCCGCTGCTGCTCGGGGGTGAACTGGAGGCGAGCGCGTTCGTCCGAGCGTTCGACCAGCTCACCCTGGTCGGGGGCCTCGTCCCGCTGCTGCTCGGATGCCGCCTGTTCTACGGCGTGTTCGTCTACCACGTTTCCCTCCTCCGGCCGTGTGACCGTCGAGAACCGTGGTAGCAGCGTTCAACGGAGAATGGACGGGGGATCAGGAGACGACGAAATCCGGCCCCTGGCGATCCAGCGGGTCGTCTTCGAGGCGCACGTCGTATCCCTCGCGCTGGAGTTCACTCCGGAGGGCGTCGGTGAGGAACGCCGCGCGCACTTCTGCGCTCTCGTCGACGAGTTCTGGCGAGGGGACCAGGCGCAGGAGCTGGACCACCTCGGGGGAGCGAGCGACGAAACCGCGCCGCCACCGTTCGTAGACCTGCTCGCAGCGTTGCACGACTGCGGGATCACCGCCCCAGGCGTGGACGGCCCGACCGCCCAGCACTGTCACCTCCGCGACAGCGGAACGGTCCCCTCGACGGACGTGGATCCGGTATACGGGCTCATTCACTCCCAGCCTCCGCGAGCAGAGCGAGAAACCATGCGCGCAGATCCTCATCCCCGATCAGGGCCACGTGCGACGCCGCCAGCATATCCGTTTCGGCCGCCAGAAGTTGGATAATGCACGTCATGACCTCGCGCGACGAATTCCCGTAAACCTTCGCGGCGTACGGATGGGCGAAGATGCCTGGCATGAATTCCTCGTCATAGGGCAGAAAGCTCGGGTCGTAACCGAATATCTCCGCGATCGGTCGCAGCCCTCGCTCCCTTTCGCGCAGACGCCTGGCGCGTTGCTCCATGAGCGCATGTTCTGCGGCCATGGTTTCCGCCGTCGTCCGTTCCACCAAGTGCCCGAGCTCGTGAGCCAGGTCATCGACGATCGCGTCGGCATTCGTGGTGCGGGGAACCCCTATTTCCCAGTTACCGTCTGGCGTACGAGCGATATACGCGCGCGCAGATCTGGTAAACCGTACGCGGTGCTCCGACCACGCCGCGACCCACGCACGAGGATACCAGCTGAGCGCGGTTCCCAGTGCTCGCAGGACCGCCGCGCGATGCTCAGGCCGGAATGCCTCGTCGAACGTGACTTCCCGAAACGGCACGAGCGGCCCTGCAAGCGGCCGGATCCTCCGCATGAAGTCTCGCAGTGCCGCAGCTGCGGCCCGACGCTTGGTAAAAGTGAACCTGGTCCGCGTCCGATCAGCTCTCCTGAAGGCGTCAGAGAACGGTGTTCGGTCTCCCTTACGCGCGTAGACGAGTTGGGCGTCGATCAGAGCCTTCGCTGGACGCCGGAATGCCGTGGCCATCTCGTCCCATTCGTTGGAAACTGCGCTCAGTGCCTGGTCGAGTAACCTCCCACGCCGGATGAGCTCCTCCGGCGTCCTGGCCGGCCCTTCCTCGCGGAGTCTCGCGTACTCGGTGAGATATTCCGCGGCCTTCCGCTCGGACGCGCTCGCGCCGGGCAATGCAGCCTGCAGGCGCACCACCTCGAGTGGTGTCCGAGGCTTCACCTCGTACCAATACGTGATGTCGTTCCGGAGCGCATGCACGGTAATGATCTGCGGGGACTGCCAACCCTGCGGGCTCGAGCGGACACGGAGCACGGCGCGCCAACCCTCCCGCTGCTCGAGCAGGCCCGAATCCTCGATCAGCCTAGCCCGCGTGCGGCCGAGGATCCGTGCGCGCTGTTCGGGATCCATGGTGCGGAGCCGCTGCCACCCCGTATCCTGCTCGAGCTGCTCCCGGACCTGGGGATCGGTCAAGGCGAGGACACTCACCGGCTGGGCGACGCAGCGGCAGCGCGGATGCCGGACCATCGGCTGATCGAGCGAGAACCGCTGCCCGTGCAAGGTCCAGCAGATGCCGCAGGTGCGCCGGTCGAGTGTCGCCGACCAGCGCCACTGCACGACCGAGGGGGAATTCCGGTAATGCGCGAGGTGCCGGGCGGTGAGGGAGCGCAGCAGTTCCGTCCGCACGATGGCGTCGATCCGGTGTCGAGCCACGGCGGCGAGCTGCCGCGCCATGGCCCGGGTCAGTTCCCGGGCCCCGAGACCGGACAGGCTCAGGGCCGAGACCTGGCGGCTCAGCAACGCGGCCAGCCGGTCATCGTCACGGGCGATGGTGCGGAACGCTCCGGCGGCGTCCTGTGCGATGAGCGTCCCGAGCGCGTCGGTTGGGGGGAGCCGCGGCCCCTCCGACGGCGGGCGATATCCGGGGATGGCCTCGCTCAGCGCCCGCCAGGCGGACTCGTCGCCGATTTGCGCGACTGCCGACCGCGCCGCCGCGATCGCCTCGAGCACGACCTGCGGGGGCCGCCGCCCTTCGAGGAACCGCTCGAGGTCGTCGAGCCAGGAGCGGAACGCGTCGACGGCTTTCGGGGTTCCCACCGAGCGCGGACCGGGACTGAGCGTTTGCAACTGTTCCGCTGCGGCCTGGATGACTCCGGCGAGCCACTCCGCGTACGCGTTCGCCGCTACCGCAGCGATGCGGTCAGACTGGAGAGCGGCAGCGACGAGGATCGCGTCGATGGCCGCCAGCGCATCGTCCCGCGCGAAGGTCTCACTCGCCACCGGGCACCCATCCCGCAGCGATCAGGTTCCCCATCCGCTCCCGCTCGGCCTCCTGCTCGTCGAGGCGCTCCTGCACGAGGCGCGCGACGTCGACCTCCTTGTACCCGAGCCGGAGCAGGATTTCCGTGTACGGGAGGCCGACTTGCCGGAGCGCGTTCGCGAGCGCGGCACGCTCCTGCTCGAGCTCGATGGAGAGGAAATCGTCCTCGGGGAGGAGCGGCCGATCGGTGAACGAAACGCGCGGCCGGCCGAGTTCCCACGGCTGGAGAGTCCACAGCCCGTGCAATGAGCCAATCGTGAGTGCCATGTCGAGGGCGCGAGCGATCCCCCCGTCCAGCCCCACCCGTGCCTCCGCCACTCGCGCCAGTGCTGGAGCTAAGATGATGCGCAGGGCACGGCCGGAGGCCGCCCCCTGCTCCGTGAGGCGGTAGTACATCAGCTCCGGTAACGTGTAGCGCTCGATCGAGCCGAGGTGCGCGTCGAGCAGCGCAAGGTAGCTTCCCCAGTCGATCGGTGGAACGACGTGCTGGATCTGGTAGCCCGGCGGCAGAGCGATCACCCGCTCGTCACCGAGCTCGTACGCGGATTCCTGCTGCTGTCGGCGGACGAATTCCGGCGGGGGAAGCGGCCGCCCCATCGAGTCACGCCCGTCCACAGCACTCAGCACGAGGTCGGGACGGTTGAAACGGAACGCGAGGTCGTGCAGGCGCGTCGCGATACGGTTCGCCTCATCGATGAGGTCGAGCGCATGCGTGAAGGCACCGAGCCCGCGCGGTTCCCCAATGTCGCGGAACCGGAGGTGCACGACGGGGATGAAATCGAAGCCGAGCTCGATCACGGACGACTGGCGGATGATGGGACCGGGCTCATCGTGGCGGTCGCGTCGGACGAGTTGCCAGGTGACCACGCCCCGCGGCTTGTCCCAGTGCTCAACGAGGAGGTAGTCCGGATCATCGGCCGGTGCCTCGATCAGCACCTCGGTGAGGAACCCGCGCTCGTCCTCAGCGAAATTGCGGACCTGGTGCGGGGGAATAACCTGGAGGAATACGCGCCGCACCGCACCGCTCGAGTCCTGGCGCGTCGCGACCTTGATCCAGAGATCCCCGTACAGTGCCAACCAGCGCGCGATCCGTTGCCGGAGTGACGCCCAGTTCGACCACTCGAGCACCTGTCGTGCCGTATCGCGCACGATGGTGTCGCTGGCGTCGACGTCCGTCTCGCCGAAGAGCGTCGCCGCGTAAAACTCGACGACGGCATGGGCCGGATTCCGGATCGGCCGCGCCGGCACCCGCTGGCGAACCCGGAGCTCCTCCAGCGCGGCATAGAGGTCGTTGTTGTGGTAGTAGGCCTCCAGTACCGGGTAAATCTCGCGCGGGTCACCCGGGGTCGTACGGGCGCGTGACCAGGGCAGAAATGGGTTCCAGCCGAACAGTCTCGCGATGATGCTCATGCGCTTTCTCCTCGCAGTCGCACATACTCGATTTCAACGGACGCGTCGTAGTGTGGAACGAGAAAGTGCGCGAGGTACGTGACGAGCTGGGTCAACGCGTCTACCTGGTCGGCGTACGCCCCGTGAGGGAACGCGGCGAGCTCCCGGAAAAACTCGTCGAGCCACGGCGCGCCTTCCGGTAACCGCACGAGTCCCTGGCGGATAGGCAGCGACGCCGCTTCGGCTCGGACGATTTTCGACGACGCAGGCCGGACCCCCACGACCTCGACGGGAATACCGACACGAGCGAGTTCCCTGCGGAGCACATCGTAGGCTGCACCACCGGTCGATGCCCGCTCGACCAGCACCTCGCGGAGGCCATCTCGGACGTGGCACTGGGCCAGGTGGAACATCGTTTGCACCAGCTCGGTGAACGGTAGACGCACGCGCACGCGGTCGACGACGTAGAGAGCCCCGTCGATCCCCACGTCCGCGACCCAACCGACCGAGTAGGCGCCGGCCTCCGTCCCCTCGGACGTGTCCCACGAGATCCACCGGCCGACGGACGGCGGTTTCTGGTTCGGCCTATAGAGCGGGAACCATTCGGGCAGGATCGTCACGCTCTCAGCAAGGCGCGGCAACTGTTGGTAGAGGGCAGACCAGGTGCGGGGGTCGACCTGCTGCTCGATGCGACGTAGTTCCGCGTCGCCGAACACCTCGGGCCAGAGGGGATCGCCGATGGCGCGGCCGAGCGGGTCGTCGGGGGAATCGGCGCGTGCGGGGAGGCGGATCTGGTACCAGCCGGTGGGGTCACTGGCCAGAATCCGGCCCACGAGGTCGTCGGGGTGGTAGCGGGTCATGACGACGAGCACCTGGCAGCCCGGCTCGCGACGGGTGAGCAGGTCGTCATTCCACCACTCCCAGAGCTGGTCCCGCTGCCGAAGCGAGTCGGCGGCCTCGCGATTCCGGTGCGGGTCGTCGACGACGATGAGGCCGGCACCGAAACCAGCGATCGCCGCGCCGACCCCGGCAGCCCGGAGCCCACCGCCTGACCGGGTACGCCAATCGGTCACGCGGTTGTGTTCAGGGTCGAGCGCGACGCCAGCCTCGCGGACGATCCGGCGTACCTGCCGGGACAGTGCCTCGGCCAGGGTCTGGGTGTGTGTCGCGATGATCACACGCAGTGAGGGCCAGCGGATCATGCGCCAGGCCACGTAGCGAACCGTGACCGTCTGGGTCTTGGCATGGCGCGGGGGCATGTTCAGGATCAGGCGGCCGCCGGGCGGGAGCGTGCCCAGCATCTGGGCGACATACTGCAGATGGCGGGCATGCTCCCATGGACTCCCAGGCCAGCGCTGGATAAGCCAGGCTGAGAACGAGGGCGTGCGCAGTTCAGGCACCAGCCTCCCGGCCAGTTGCTCGCTGAAGGCCCTGAGCCAGCGCCTGTGCGACACGGGTGCGGAGTTCAGGGTCAGGGATGGCCGTCTCGATGGCATGTGTAACCTCCGTGACCAGCGTGTCGAGGTCGGGGATATCACCAGTGCGCAGGATATCCGCGACCGCGGCACGCCGGAATTCGAGCAGTGCGAGGACATCACGAACCGAGACCGGGTACCCGGCGAGTTCGTGTTCAAGCTGGTCGAGCCGCTCCAGGACATTCCGCGGATCGCTCGCCCGCGGGACCTGCACGGCGGGTGGTCCGAGCGCAACATACGAACCCACACGCTTCAGGACATACTGGATCGCCCATGGTTCACCACGGTCCAGGTGCTCCTGTAACTTCTCAAAGGCCTTGACGGCAAGCGAGCGACGTTTTTCGTGCAGTGCGGCCTGCAAAGTGGGCGAGCGCGCAATGCGCCGGTGCAGCGTGTCAACGCGCATCCCAAGCTCCCGGGCAGCGTGCGCCAGCACACCGTAGTGTTTTTCGAGGGCCTTCGCAATGGCATCGTCACTCACGCGCGGCGGTCGTCCGGCCATTACCCCTCACCTTGCATGGCAGAACTTGCTCTTCGCCGTCCCTCCGCTACCCGGTAGGCCTGCCACAACGCCTCGAGTTCCTCGGTAAGGATGCCGGCGGTGAGAGCGTCACCGCGTTGCCAGGCACGGAACCGCAGGCTGGCGACCTCATTGATCTGAGCCTTGATCACGGTTGGATCGGCAAGCTCCCGCGGAGGTCCTGGCCAGTTGGTCGCTGCCCAGAGGGCCCAGATGGCGGCGATGCTGGCCTCGTCGAGGGCAAGGGCTTCGAGAAGACGGCCAAGCGTCGCCCGCGTTGGGCAGTGCAGGCCATTCTCGAGGTGTGAGATGGTGCCGAGCGCAACACCGGCGCGCTGGGAGAGGTCGCGGCAGCTCAACCCGCGGGCGCGCCGGTAGCGCCGCAGCGTGGATCCCAAGACGATAAGGACATGCCTCTCAGTGCTTGCCAGCATAGACAGCCTTTGCCCGGCGCCGCTTCCACATCGCGTTGGAAATGGCCGCCGCCGATGCTTTCGAGAAGCCACGCTTGCGTAGCCCTTCGTACACACGTGGCCACTTCACCGATGGGCCATGCGGGTAGCGCTTGGAACTTCCGGGTATTCCTGGCATGATCGTCCTCCCATCCGTGCTCGGGTGTGAGCATGTCCGTGTTCAATCTTCGATCGCCGCATGGGCATCGTGCCCCAGCACGGTCAGGTGCCGGTCATCGTCAAGCACGCCAGCATCGACGAGGCCGTCGAGCACGACCGTGCGCCGCGCGATGATGTTGTTCAGTGCAGTTCCGCGGTCTACCATCGAACCGTCGCCATAACGCGCATCTCATCGCCATCGCAGACGTGCGTCGTCCCGTGGATCCGCATGCTCGTCTGTTCTCCAGGACATCCTCACCGTGACGCCCTCGTTCCCCCGCTCGACGCGCTTCCTCGCGTCGATGCGCACGACGTATGCATCATCGAATCCGCAGCACCTCGACAACGAGTCGAGGAGCTGCTTGAGGACGTTATCCAGGTCGCGCCTGAACCAGTGGTCGACAACCAACTCCACGGACACCGTAACGGGGACGCCTCTCGGGACCTGCGGGCGACGCGGGCCGAGCGCAGCATAGACGATGACGTCATACGCCCGCGCCTCGTCAGTCAGCGTGACCCCGCCGTCGCGCCGATGCACGTAACGGCGGTTCGTCGAAGGTGGTAATGGGAGCTCGAGCACAATCTCGCCCATTACGACTCACCAGCCTGTTTCCGTGCCCGGATCGCCTCCCGCTCCCGCCGGAGGAGTTCGCTCGGCGGAAGATCTAGGTCGGCGGTGAACATGCGTTCGAGCTCCGCGAGTCGCTCCGGCGTCACGGTGCCATTTGGGCTGGCCCGGGCCCGCGTCCCGTTCGGGCTGGATCGCACTGGTGTATGGGTCTCGTCGTACCTGCCCTCAAGAACTCGCACGACGTGCTGGGCACTCTCGACGAGCCAGTCGAAATGCGCCACCCACCCTGAGGCGCTCTCGCCGCGCAGGAACGGCGACGCCTGCAGACGGGCGAAGATATCCGTCCAGAACGCCACGCTCCGCGCGTGCGGCCCGATTTCCCGGTGCAACTCCCGCAGCAGCAACGCGATTCGTTGGCGTCGGGCACGTGTCAGCCCCGCCACCGGTGGAAACGGCGAGCCCCGCACTGCCACCGTCGTGTTCCAAAGTTCGGCGAGTCGATCAGCATCGACGACATCAGCCACCTCAGGCGTGCCGCTGCCAGGGGGAGGGGGGCTTTGGGGGGTGGGGGTGCTCCGGTTCGGTTCGGTTGGTTTGGTTCGGTTGGTTCGGTAGGACGTGACCGGAACGTCTCGCTCACGTGACGGAGACGTCTCCGTCACGTCTCCGTCACGTGCCACGTTCGTCTCTGGGACGCCTCGATCACGGGAAGGGGCCGTCTCGGAGACGTCCGTGGTCCGTCCCCGGGACGTTACCGGTCCGTTCGGTCGTTCGATCTGGTTTTGTGCGCGGAGTTCGTTCCCCTCCTCGAGCGTTCGTTGGCGTGAGCGCCAGCGTCGGCGTCGCTCCCGTTCAGAGATCAGACGCCCGCAATATTCCGTCCAGCCGTGTACACGGAGGCCGTGCTCGTCCTCGTCGAGGAAGCCCGCTTCGACCAGGGCGTCGACGAACTGGTGCGGGTCGCCGACCCATTCGGCCGCAGAGGCCAGGACGGTGCGCGGGAAGCGGGAGAGATCTCCGGACTCGGCATACGTGATGACCCACCACCAGAGGAGATGGAGGTGGCCGATCGCAGCGGGCCGGCTGATCTCGAGGCGTGAGCAGAGCAAATCGAGCTTCCAATGATGCCGGAGCGAGGTATGCGACTCAATCCAGGTCACCATTCACCCCCTTCTGTGCGGTGTCCCAAGAGAGCGCTCGTGAACGTCACGCTGGCTCTCTGGAGGCGTCGGTGAAACGCCTCGCTCCGCTCGCTCTGAAGCGACCGCTGTCGCCAGAACAACCAGCTCCGCACGAGAGCGAGCAACAGGAGCCCTGCTTCGAACTCACCCTCGTCCCACGCACGGCGCAGTTGCGTGGCCCTCTCGGCGATTCCCTCGAGCTCGAGCAGGATGGCGCATTCGTCGCTGTTCAGCTGCTCAGGACTCGTCATGGTCAATCCCGTCGAGATAGACCAGTATTGTCATGACCAGGCGCTGCAGTTCCTCAGCCAGCGATCGCAGCTCCGCCTGGCGATCGAGTGGTGCCCGAACTGGTGCGTAGCCAGCCGCGAAGAGGAGGGCTGCTCGATCCCGCTCGTCTAATCCCAGCGCCCGTGCCAAGCGCAGGACGACAATACGGCTCGGGCAGCGGTCTCCACTCTCGAGGCGATTCAGGAAGGATCGGTCAATACCAGCCAGCTTCGCGAGCCGTACCTGCGAGAGCCCGGCACGCAGTCGGTACGAACGGAGGAGATCGTGAAAACCCGCATGAGCCTCAGCTGCGCGTTCTGTTCTCATGTGGCGCGGACGACTCATTCCTGCTCTCCCTCGTACCCGATCTCCTCGGCACCGGCGAGCGCAACCGCAAATGCTCTCCGCAGAGCCATGACTTCCGCGCACTTGATCGTCATGGCACGAGGAGCCTTTTGCCAGGCCTTCGAGCTGGGTACCTCGTGCTCTGCCTGGTGTGCCGAATAGACGAATGGGCGCTGCATGTCCTTCCGGTACACCCTCGCTGTCGCGACCCACTTCCCGTCCGCGTCCCGCTCGGCCTCGACCTCGATGCCGTCGAGCTGTCCCGAGGCGTGCGCGAGATGAAGGAGGCCGTCCCGAGTCACGTAGATCTGGCCCGAGATGAGCACGATGTGCCGGAGCAGTGGATCGAAACCGTACTTCTCGCAGATGGCGATCACCAGCTCGATCTGCTCCGGCGTTGCATCCCGGAGGATGAGCGCGCGGAGCATGTCGCGCAGTCGTTCCTTATCGATGGGAACGACAGGCACGCTCGGCGACACGGCAACGGGCTTCAGGCTCGTCCCATTGCCGCCCACCCACGCCAGGACGGTCCGCCGCAGTTCCTCGAGCTGCTCGTTCGTGACGCGGTCGAGATCGCTCGTTGCGTGCTGCTCCAGCCACAGCAACATGTCGTCGACTGGAACACCGGTTTGGGCACTCAGGCGCTGCAGCGCATCGCGCACACGTTGTCCTCTGCTGGTCATCACCAATCCTCCGTATCCCAGCCGGGCTCCGGTCCCTGGATGTGTGGAAACCCGTGCAACAACTGTTGAGCCTCCAGCCTGTCGCGTTCCGAGATGGTGTTGCGGGAACACAGCGCGAGAAGCAGCGCGGCCAGTTCGCACGCGTCCTCGCCATACACCACAACGTCACGCCCACCGACGAACTCGACGACGACACTGTCCCGGCTGAACACCGCGTGGGCCATCTGGGACAGGTTCAGAATGTGTGGGCCGACCCGCACGATCATGGCTTACCTCCAGCAGACGAGCAGCGAGGTGGTGAGAACAAATGCCGAAGCCATGAGACGGAGAATCCAGAACTGCGACGGTCGTGGTTTTTTGCCCGCGCGCCCGAATGCTTGTGGCGAGGCGACACCCGATCTGCCAGATAGGAGATGGACACGAGTGCGGATAGCACGCACCTCCCACCAAGGGACATAGCCGAACTCGACGAGATAGGACTCGGAGTATCGCTCCCCCACCTTCATCGGCTCCTCCTCTCGCGAGCTGACAAGGAGATGACGTTGTGCAATCCCGGGTTTGCGTCCTGGTTCTCGAGGGACTGCTGGAAACAGGTGAGTAACCAGGACAGACAACCGATCACTCCGTCGACATGGACCCTGGCCCAATGGAGGTCAGCCCTGTCGAGACGATCGAGGTTTTCGGTCAGCGGCAACAGGTCCGCCAACTCCGTGATTGCGTCAAGGAGGAGATAGCTCAGTCGCTGTTCGCAGAGCGATCGTAAGCCCAATGCTGCATGGTCGATCACATCCAGAAACGCATCACGTGCTTCATTCGCTCGTTCGTGCGCTGTCATGATGTTTCCCCCTCCCCAGACCGGCAGGGGCAGCCGCTCACGCCACAGGCGATACCGGGCTCGGGATGAAAGGGATAAGCTTCGTCGAGCCACGCGTCCGGCACGCTATGGCACGAACACATCGGCGCTTCACCGCCGACGAATCCAGTCCAGGGTCCCGGACACGGCGGCGTTGTCGCGCAGGTGATCCACCAGGCGATCTCGTCGCCGTCGATCGTGTACTCCTCGGCCTGCTGTGGGATCGCGGCGATGACTTCCTCTTTGAATTGCTGGTAGTACTTCTCCGCGATGGCCGGCCCGTAGAAGTAGGCGAGAATTGCGTAGGCCAGGTCTGCTGGCCCAGATCCAAGGTAGCCCCACTCAAAACCCGTTGGGCTATGGCGAGGGTAGTGCGGGATGTCGGCACAGGCATGGCCGTTCTCCCGCCAGAGCTTGACGTTTCGCAGCGGGCGGATCGGCGTCGCGTCGAGCTCACCGGTCTGGTCGTAAACCACCCAGCGGACGGCCGCCTCGATCCCGTGGGTGCGGGCGATGGCGGTCAGCCGACGCCACTCGCCCATGTATTCGCACCACGCCCGCGCCCGGTGGTGGCAGGGGGCGCGGCTCGGGCAATCGCAGGTGAGGCCGTCCGCCATCCAGTCCACCTTGTGCCAGCGGTGATCGGATCGACACCCACCTGTGCAGGTCACTAGCAGTGCGCCCGCACCAGCTGGCCCTTCCCAGTGCACTGGCAGCTGTTTTCGCAGTGCGCGCGCGAGCGCGCGGCGCCAGCTCGGATCGGTCCAGTCTGGCTGGAGAGCGCGTGACATTGTAGAATGAATTACAAACAGCATCTCAGGACTCCTTTCTCGTGCACACCGGGCGGGTGTTCGCGGCACCCACCCGGTCTTCCGCTTCCTGGCCCTCATGCCTGTCTTCCGAGACAGGGCGGAGAAGTCGGTCCCACAGCCACCTCCAGCCGGGAGAAACCGCGAGGTCCGGTGGGGTCAGCGGCTCCACCGGAACATGCATGCTCTTGGGAGCAGCCTTCACGTTAAGCTCCCCTTCCTTGTGTCCCAGAATCGCCGGAGTTGCACACCTCCTTCCCGAGAAGCTCCGCGTACTTCCGCAGGAGAAGAGCGATCGCGGCATCGATCGCGTGACTCCGATTCACGAAGATGCCTCGCTCTACGAGACGATCGACGCCGATAACCGCAGCCTCATCGACGTGTGCTGCGATAGTTCGCCGTGCCGAACCGTTCGGACGTCGGTGGGTAGTCGTAGTCAGCTTCTGCACGTCTGACACCTCCCATCTAGCGTCTACATTAGCACAGCTACTCGATGCTGTCAATAGACGTCTGGGCGGTTTCGCTCTATTGTGTAGACGAAGTCGTTCCAATAAGGAGGAGGCCATGAACGTGGAGGTGTCGGGGTTCAGTAAGGCATTACGCCGTTTGCGCCTTTTGCGGGGCCTCAGTCAGGAACAGTTGGCCGAACTAACAGGAATTCACCAGCGCACCATCTCGCGCATGGAAAACACGACTACTGAGGGCTACCTGCCTCCACCTCATCAGGTTGTGGCGCTCGCACGCGCCCTGGACGTTCCCGTGTCAGAACTGATCCGCGCTGCGGGTTACCCAATCGAATGCGAACGTGAGTCCGAGCTCGATTTACCTGCTATCGTGACCTACGCGGAGCGTTGGTTGTTGGGACCCGGACAGGAACATCCTGACCGGGAAATGGTGCGAGTGTTCGCGGAGTTTGCGCGCGCACTCGCACGACGAGCCGCCGAAAAACCAGACCATTGACTCCACCGTGTAGTCCCGAGTAGACTTGGATCGAACCTTTGGGGGAAGAATGCGAGTGTCGTCCTTGCCTGCTGCGGGGGAGCGTGCGCTGGCGGAACTCATCGAGCGCCACTATGCGCACGAAGCAGTTCCGGTGCCGGTGCACTGTATTGCTGAGCGCGAAGGCTGGGAGATCGAGTTTCGGCAGAATCTGGGCAGCATTCTCGGTATCTCGGGAATTTACAGGGGTGTCAAGCTCATGTGGATAAACGCGCAGCTGCCCTCAGCTGAGCGGCGTGCTGTCATCGCGCATGAACTCGGTCACTGGCTCAACGGTGACGAGCACGTGGTGCGCATGTGCCGTGCGACGTCCTTCGCGTACTACTGGGACGCAAGGCTCGAGCGCGACGCTACCGTCGCAGCGGCACGCCTGCTCATTCCCGAATGGGCAGTGCGAGAGTACGGAACCGTAGAGGCAATCGCTGCTGCGTGCGAGGTACCACCGTGGTTGGTCGAAATTGGTTACCGGACGGCTTTATGAGCACGCAGATTAGCCAACTCCGATTCCAACATCTACTTCAATTCCATCCACGCCGCCGGCCCGGCAAAACTGCGACCCGAGCTATCCCGATGTGTGTATCCCGCCTCCGCCATCTGACCTCGACTGCTCAGATATTCCGTATCGACGATTGAGGGTGCTGCCGCCTGACCCGCTCGTTTCGACAGCAACAGGGACGGCATCGGGTGTGAGGCAAGATAATGGGAACACAGGTGTTCGCCTACAGGAAAGAACCTCCATCTCGTCGCGATGGATGAGCGCGACATGACAGGCGGAGTTCAGAGCACCAATGCAGCACCGCGTCGGTCGCGGAGTGTATGGCGTAGCTGCGCTCTCATTGGTTGCGCGAGTACGCTCGGCATTTGTGCGTTCATCTTTGTGCTTGCGGGGATGTTCAGCACTGTCGATACGAGACGCGAGTCGACCCCGCTATCGGCATCGACGCAGGCCGAAGCCGAGGCTACAACTGCGCAAGGGTCACCGACGCCAGAGATAAGTCCGACTGTCCAATCGGACAGGCCCGTTATTCCAGGTATCACCGCCGCAGACATCACGCTCAACCTGGAAAAGAAGGGGTTTGACTGCGACTTGTGGCTTGGCCAGGTGAACCCACAGTGGACGTGCACATTGCAGCTTCCTGGCGACGCTGGTGAGGCACGTGTTGTCGTGCACGGTTACAGTCCGACGCGCATCCTGTACATCGATGCGACGGTGATGGCCTGGCACATGTCCATCGTCGATGCAGCAACGCCGATTCTCGGTTATGTAGCAACACTGCCGTACGAAGGAGCGGAACCGGAGAAAGCTCGGGACTGGGTGAAGCAAGCGATCGCGGCTGGGGGAGAACATACGATGGTCATCGGTGCAGTGCGCTTTCGTGTCTACGGTACTGACTTTGCTCGAACGCTCGAGATCGAGCCAGAAGAAGGAGTGCCTAGTCCGTAAGAAAAGGAGGGCTCCATGCGAATCCGCTGCTTGCTAGTTGTGCTATCTTTCGTGCTATCAACCCTCGCCCTTGGACTGCCAGTCTCGGCTGCTCCCGTCAGCCACGACGCCTTCATGGACACTTGGGCCCGGAGCGACCTGCCCGTCGCGGCTGGGCGCGTCAGCCGGACCTGGATGTGGGGTCCGGAACCGTTCACGACGCCGCTTCGCGAAGCCTACGCCGACGCTCCTGGCGGAACGCGCCTCGTCCAGTACTTCGATAAGTCGCGCATGGAGATCACCGATCCTGCTGCCGATCGCTCCTCGCCCTGGTACGTGACCAACGGCCTGCTCGCCAAGGAGCTCGTCACCGGCCAGCTCCAGCGCGGCGATGCGACCTTCGAGCCGCAACCACCGGCTCAGGTCAACGTCGCTGGCGACCCGGACGACCCCGACGGCCCCACCTACGCCAGCTTCAGCGGCCTCCTCGATCATGCACCCTTGCCCGTCGGCACGACGATCACCCAGACGGTCGACCGCGCTGGGAACGTCGGTAGCGACCTCAGCTTAGGGCAGTACGGTGTTACGGCTGTCTACTACGTGCCAGAGACGAACCACACGGTAGCCTCGGTCTTCTGGGACTTCATGAACAGTCGCGGCCAAGTCTACGTGGGCTGGCGCTACCGCGAGGACGCGCTCTTCCCCAACCCGTTCTACGCAACCGGATTCCCTCTGACCGAGGCCTACTGGGCCCGGGTTCGAGTCGCTGGCGTGCAGCAGTGGGTGCTGGTGCAGGTCTTCGAGCGTCGCGTGCTCACCTATACACCAGGCAACCCGGAGGGCTGGAAGGTCGAGGCGGGGAACGTTGGCCAGCACTATTACCGCTGGCGCTACCAGCAGCTCGGCCAGCGGTCGCAGGAGGCGAGCGTCTACCAGCTCGCAACCGTCACCAACGTGGTTGATGGGGACACGATCGACGTGGATCTCGGTGGGCAGACGGTGCGCGTCCGCTTGATTGGCGTGGACACACCAGAGGTCTACGGCACCGTCGAGTGTTACGGACGGGCGGCGAGCGATTTCACGCGCTCATGGCTACTGGGGAAGCAGGTGGGGTTAGAGAAAGACGTGAGCGAGACCGACCGGTATGGTCGAGTCCTGCGCTACGTCTGGATCGGGCCCTATCTCTTCAACGAGCTCCTCGTGCGTCAGGGTTACGCGGGTGTCGCCACCTACCCGCCCGACGTGAAGTACACCTGGCGGTTCGTCGAGGCCGAGCGAGTCGCTCGCGAGGAGCGGGCGGGGCTCTGGGGTGCCTGCCCGGTCTCGCCGGTGGGCGGTGGGCAGGAGCCCGCCCCAGCGCCGCAACCCACGCCGTCACCTCCGCCGGCAACCACCCCAACTCCCAAGCCGAACTGCGATCCGAGCTATCCGACGGTCTGCATCCCGCCTCCCCCGCCTGATCTCGACTGCTCGGATATCCCCTACCGGCG
>NZ_JAPFQM010000007.1 GCF_026241205.1 Thermomicrobium sp. 4228-Ro | reverse complement strand
TATCGATCATTTCATATGTGCTCGTGGCGGACGGGCTCGGACTCCCGGCGTTCGTGGCGGTCGTCGCGTACGCGGTGGAACTCCCGGTGTAGGAGTCGACGGTATCGGTCGCCGGCTGGTTCGAACGCCGGCAGGCAGCACTGACGGTAAGGGGTAGGGTCGCGAGAAACATCAGGAGTTCTCTGCGTCGCATCGAATTCCCTTCGCGCTCTCTTCGATCCGAGTCGGTCGACCGGTGAGCGATCGATGAAGCGTCTCCGCAGTAATGATATGCAGTGATGGCGGGAGTGCAATGACGGTGGACTGCGTTGGCGAAAGCGGGTTCCGGTGACCGTTCTGGTCGCTGCGCGAGCTGGGGGGTGAAGGGAGGGGAAGCAGCTCCTGGCCAGCGCCGGATGCGCTCCAGCAGCGCTGGAGTCTGCTCGTCGGCGAAGGGAAGCGGTGTCCGGAATACGAAGCCTGCCATCGCCGACGCTGAGCAGCTCGCGGGGACCGCGGGCGCGGGAGCGACGAGGCTCGGTCGACTCCAGGCGACTAACCCTTGAGCGAACCCGCCAGCAAGCCACGCAGGAAGTAGCGACCCAGAAGGATGTAGACCAGTAGAGTGGGCAGCGCGACGAGAAGCGCCCCGGCCATCTGGACGTTCCACATCGTGTACTGACTTCCGGCGATGTTCTGCAGGGCAACCGTCACCGGTCTCTGTTCTGGCGAGTTCGTGATGACGAGTCCGAAGAGGAACTCGTTCCAAATCGAGGTGAATTGCCAGATCGCCACGACGACGAAGCCGGTTGCGGAGAGCGGAAGGATGATGCGCCAATAGATATTGAAAAACCCGGCACCATCCACTTTCGCTGCTTCGAGAAGTTCAGTAGGAATGGAGGCATAGTAGTTGCGGAAGATGAGCGTCGTGATCGGAATGCCGTAGACCACATGGGTGAGGATGAGTCCACTGATAGATCCGTAAAGACCGAGGCGCTGCAGGGTCAAGACGAGCGGGATGAGGATACTCTGGTAGGGAATGAACATTCCGAACAGGATCGCGGTGAAGAGGACATCGGAGCCGCGGAATCGCCACTTGGCCAGGACGTAACCGTTGAGCGAGCCGAGAAGGCTCGAGATGACGGTAGCGGGAATCACCATCTGCAGGCTGTTGAGGAAGCTGAGACGTAGCGTGTTCCAGGCTGCCTGGAAACTGTCGAAGCGCAGACCGGACGGAAGGTCCCACATGCGGTTAATGTTCACTTCGGCGAAACTTTTCATTCCCGTAATGAACATAAGGTAGACAGGCAGAAGATAGAACACTGCGAAGGCGAGCAAAATCGCGTATTTCGCAAGCTGAGACAGTCGGATCGTGGGAGCGGGTATCCGTGGCGCGCTCATCGCTCGGTCTCCGATCGCAGTCGCCAGATCAAGTAGGGGACGATGAGTATCGAGACCATCACCAGCATGACGATGGCGATGCTTGCGCCCTCGGCGTACTTGTTGCTCTTGAAGGTCGTCTCGTACATGAAGATGCCCGGTACGTCAGTCGCGAAGCCGGGACCGCCGCCGGTCTGAGTCATGATGAGGTCGAAGATCTTGAGGGAAATGTGGCCGAGGACGATCACGGCACTGAGGGTGATCGGCTGCAAGAGGGGAAAGGTTATATAGCGGAAGACCTGCCACTCGCTGGCACCGTCCACGCGAGCTGCTTCGCGGAGTTCGTCGGGGATTCCCCGCAAGGCGGCCAAATACATCGCCATCGTGAAGCCGGACATCTGCCAGATAGCGGCGATGATGACAGGGAGCATGGCGAGCGGGATTCCGAGCGGTACGCGGAGCCACTCGACCTGCAAGCCGCCGTTGGGCCAGACGTCGGACGTGGTGCTCCAGTCGATGAAGATCGGCAGTCCCAGCTTCCGAAAGAGCAAGTTCAGGCCAGTCGGCTCTTGGGGCGTCCCGGGCACGAAAAGCCATTGCCAGGCAGTGCCGGTCACCACGAAGGAGATCGCCATCGGGAAAAGATACACTGTCCGGAAGAACGACTCTCCTCGCACCTTCGAGTCGAGGAGGACCGCGAGGAGGAGGCCGATCGCCAGCGAACCGAGCAAGAAAAAGACCGTGAAGACGATCGTATTCCGGAGGTCGCTCTGGAAACGGTAGGACAAAAAGATCGTCGCATAGTTACGGAACCCGACGAAGGTGAAATCAGGGACGATTCCTTGCCAGCGACTCACCGAGACCAGTGTCGTCCAGAGGATGAAGCCGTACACGAACACGAGAATCGCTACCACAGACGGAGCGATCACGAGGAGAGGAAGCCACTGGCCGACACGCGGGAGGCGGGACTCGAGAACCGCCTCCCGTCGGGCCATGGCCGGCCGGACCGCCCCCGCCGCCTTTTCCGCCATCGTTCGACTCCACGTCCGTGTTCGAGCGCTCTGGGTCTAGCGAGAGAGTTCGCGCGCTGCCTCGATCAGCATGGACTTGACCTGCTTCTTGTCACGGCTGGCCGAGAAGACGTTGAGCGCGTTCCCGTACTCGGTCATGTAGGCCTCGTTCGCGGCTGCGCCGTGCACGACACTCGGTGCCAGTGCGTCCTGAGCGAACCGGTCGATCGAGTAGCGCAGGTACTCGTCGTACACGCTCTTGTCGGGATCGGTTCGCGCCGGGATCGATCCCTTCTTCGGGTTGAAGGCGTCCTGGCCCTCGCGCGAGCCACAAACCTTCAGCCACTCGATCGCATTGGAGCGGTGCGGCGCGCCCTTCGGCAGGCCGAAGCTGTCGCTCAGCCACATGAACATCCCATCGGTCCCTGGTGAGGGAGCCCACCCGAAGACCTCGCCAGGCTTGGCCCCTTTGTTGATGAAATAACCATAGGCCCAGTCACCCATGATCGTCATCGCAGCGGTCCCGTCGATGACACGCTGGGCGGCGTCCGCCCAACTGAGGGCCGCGCGATCTTCGTTCGCGAAGCTCAGGAAGCGGTCGAGTACCTCGATCGCCTCGTCCACGCGCGGGTCCGATTCCCACACGCTCGGTTCGCTGAACAGCTTCGTGTAGTCGGTCGGACCGAACACCGCGAGGAGCAGGTCCTCGAACAGGTGCGGGACCTCGAACTTGTCCTTGCCGCCGACCGAGAGCGGCGTGACGCCGGCCGCTTTGAGCTTTTCGGCCACCGTGTAAAAGTCGTCGAGCGTCCGCGGCGGTTGGAGTCCATGGTCAGCCAGAAGTTTCTTGTTGTACCAAAGCATGTTCGAGCGGTGGATATTGACGGGTACCGAGAAGAACTCGCCTTTGTACGAGATCTGGTCGAGCAGCGTCTTGGGCATGACCTTCAGCCAGCCCTCCTGCTCGAAGAGATCGTTGATCGGCTCCATCTTCCCGGCCACGACCCAGGTACCGATGAGTTCCTGCCCCGCATGGACTTGGAAACTGTCAGGCGGGTTTCCTCCCTGCATGCGGGTGACCAGAACGGCCTTGGCATTGGTCCCTGCGCCTCCGGCGACTGTAGCGTTGATGATTTCCACGCCGGGCTTCCGCTTCTTGAAGATGTCGAAAAGCGCTGCCAGGCCGTCGGCCTCACCCGGGTTCGTCCACCAGCTGAAGATCTCCAGTTTGTCCTCGGTACCAGTAGTCGCGGGGGTCTGAGCTGCCTGCGGGGCTGGCGTCGGTGTCGGTTGGGTTCCGCCGGCGCAGGCAGCCAGGAGGCTCGATCCGCTGGAGAGCGCAAGACCGAGCGCGAGCGCTCGCCGCATGATTTGTCGCCGTGTGACCCCTCGGTTGCGTGCGGTGCTCATCGTGTCCTCCTCTCCTTCCTCACGTGTGCCGATGCGACGGATCCAACGTCTCGCGGTGCGCGGACTCGCGATTCTCTCGGTCGCGGGGAAGCCTCGGCTGCCGGCAAGGCCGGCTTCCCTCGCGGACCGGCTGGATGCTCGAGTGCCTCGACCATCAGGTCGGGCGGCAAGGACCACGCACGGGCATTGCCTTCGAGGTGAGAGCGCATCGCTGCCTCGGCCGCCTGGGGGTCCTGCTGGGCCAACGCTCGGAAGATGCGCTCGTGCTCTTCGGTCACGGCAGCGAGGGAGGCCCAGAGCCGGTTGGTCACTCGTCGGCTGGCCATGAGGAGCCAGCGGCAGGAGTACAGGATCCGATGCAAGACGCGATTGTCGAGGACGTTGCAGATCTCGGCGTGAAACTGGAGGTCGTACTCGAGGTACCGATCGGGATCGCTCTCCAGTGCCCGCATGCGACCGAGTATCGCCTCCAGTCGATGCAGCTGGTCCATCCCGATGCGCTGAGCGGCGCGTGCCGCGACGACTGGCTCGATCATGAGGCGCACCTCGTGGAGGTCGGCTAGAAGACGCCGAACCTCCACTGGGTCGAGGATCTCGAGCATCAGCGGGTGGAGGTAGTTCCAGTCCTCGGGTGGGCGTAGTGTCATCCGGCGTCCGGAGGAGATCCGCACGATGTCGAGGCTCCCGAGAAGTTGCATCGCCTCGCGTGCGACCGTGCGGGATACGTCGTACTGTGCGCAGATCTCCTGTTCCGACGGGAGCGTCGCACCAGGATCGTGCGCGACCGTCAGGATCTGGCGACCGAGCTGGATCGCTACCTGAGTCGGGAGTTTCCAAACCTCCCGGGTCACCACCCGTCGCCCCCTTCGGCGCACGTGAGACGGCAGAGCTGTCGGACAGTATGATAGCAGAGCGATACGACGACCTCAAGAGTCCCGGTCGCGGTCTCGAACGGAACGGCGAGTCCCTGACCGGTGACGGGCTGTTCGCTCGACGGATCGCGCGATCGCTGTGGGGTGCTGACGGAGCCTCGGCGGTCGACCACCACCTGCGGTAGACGGACGGTCGTGCAAGCTGCAGCGGACTCTCTCGCCTCGAGCCGGTGCGGGGAAGGGTGTGTCGCTGGGAGGGCGGAGCCGCGCTCATTGGGATTG
>NZ_JAPFQM010000005.1 GCF_026241205.1 Thermomicrobium sp. 4228-Ro | reverse complement strand
TCGTTCCTGGTACCGTGTGTCAAGCGCGACGCGCGACCGCCTCAGCTACAGAGAATCATGGCCCGCCTGTCGAGTCGCAACGCTGCGAGCTTCCGCACGAGCTGAGGGGCAGGTCCCACTCGCTGCTCGCCGCACGCTCGAGACAGCTCTCCACCTCCGCAGCGCTCTTCCGACATCCCCATCCGTTCTGCACACCATCGGCGTTCGGTCTTTCCTTCTGGCAGGCAAGTCAGCCATATGGTGCGAGTCAGGCGCGTTCGATCGCGACGCTCCAGAGGTGAAACTGGTTCGCTATCGACTGCCCCGCTGGAGCATCGACAGCTCCTGCCATGGCATGCTGCGACTACGCGCCTCGCCCGCCCCCAGGTCGACCCCGGCACGACTCCCGCCCTTCGGATAGGTGGTTCGTCCTGTGCGATTCATCACGACACACTGTCCGGTCCAGATTCGTATCCCAGATACCGCGCCCAACCTCTCTGACCATCGTTCGGCGGGAACCGCCTGGCGAGTTCCCGCTCGTAGCTACTCCGGTGCCAGGGCCCCGAAGCGGGTATGTCACGGCGCGTTGGCACGCCTTCGCCAAGGTTTCGACGATCGAGGCTACTTCCTAGATCGGCTGGCAGCTTGCATCGCCCCCTGGACAGACGGTCCGGATCGCACTATACTAAT
>NZ_JAPFQM010000004.1 GCF_026241205.1 Thermomicrobium sp. 4228-Ro | reverse complement strand
GAGGGTTCGATCGAAAACTCGAAGACCCTGTTTCCCGTTTCAAGCCCTCATAGGTACTGCCAAAACCGACGCCTGTCCCGACGTCTCAGCGCCGAGACAGAGTTTCAAGCCCTCATAGGTACTGCCAAAACTTCGGCTGCCGCCACCGCGAGCGTCGCCAGGTCCCGGTTTCAAGCCCTCATAGGTACTGCCAAAACGGTACGGGCAAAAATTTTCCGATAACTTCAGAATATGTTTCAAGCCCTCATAGGTACTGCCAAAACTCGAAGGGCACCGGTTCCACCGGGATCGGGACACCCGTTTCAAGCCCTCATAGGTACTGCCAAAACTTCTTGGGTCACGCCACTTCGCCGTCATGCTCCTCCGTTTCAAGCCCTCATAGGTACTGCCAAAACTTCTGGGCGTACCTCAACGGACTCGGTGACAACGAGAGTTTCAAGCCCTCATAGGTACTGCCAAAACACGACGTCGTGCTAGATATTCGATTTCAGGATCGGGTTTCAAGCCCTCATAGGTACTGCCAAAACTACTCGCCCCGCCATACAGTGTCAAGGGTGCGGGGCAGTTTCAAGCCCTCATAGGTACTGCCAAAACCGGTGCAGGGAACCTGCACCTGCGACGGCGATTGGGGCAGGTTTCAAGCCCTCATAGGTACTGCCAAAACCGCGGTCAGCGGTCTGACCCAGTCGCTCTTCGCCTAGTTTCAAGCCCTCATAGGTACTGCCAAAACACAAAACGCCACGCGAGCACTTCGTGTGGCGACTCGTGTTTCAAGCCCTCATAGGTACTGCCAAAACCACCGCGCTCGTCGGAGTAGGCGACGACGAGCCGAGTTTCAAGCCCTCATAGGTACTGCCAAAACTTCACCACTCGAGGCGACAGGAGTGTCTCGAGGAGGTTTCAAGCCCTCATAGGTACTGCCAAAACTCGTTCGTATGTGTGAATCCGAACGCGCGTTCTGAGTTTCAAGCCCTCATAGGTACTGCCAAAACTCCGCTCCGTCATCGAGATGGTGATGGGCGTCATAGTTTCAAGCCCTCATAGGTACTGCCAAAACACGCTCGCCGTCTCGCGTGTTTCTCGAGTTCGGCATCGTTTCAAGCCCTCATAGGTACTGCCAAAACCCGTGACGCTCGTCCTGGCGTACCTCATCATCGCGTTTCAAGCCCTCATAGGTACTGCCAAAACCTGGCCAGAAATTTTTCCCAATCATTTTGGCCATGCCCGTTTCAAGCCCTCATAGGTACTGCCAAAACAACTTGATCACTATCTGTACGATTACCTATATGCCATGTTTCAAGCCCTCATAGGTACTGCCAAAACCCTCTCGCTCGCCTCTCGCGCTCGCCTCGCTCTCGGGTTTCAAGCCCTCATAGGTACTGCCAAAACTCGCCCGTCGCCCACCGCGCAAAACCTTGAGCACGTTTCAAGCCCTCATAGGTACTGCCAAAACTGGACGACCTGGTTTCTGTCCGTTTAGTATTCGAAGTTTCAAGCCCTCATAGGTACTGCCAAAACGATTATCACGACTGTAACTGTGAATATTGTCATCGGTTTCAAGCCCTCATAGGTACTGCCAAAACTTGATCGTGACATTTTTCTGTATGTTTGCGAAGCGAGTTTCAAGCCCTCATAGGTACTGCCAAAACATATTCCTCAGGCACTGCATATCTGCCGTTGTACTGAGTTTCAAGCCCTCATAGGTACTGCCAAAACCAGCATGACGGACTGGTGCCGGCGGCCGCTTGCCGCGGTTTCAAGCCCTCATAGGTACTGCCAAAACGGCACGTCTACGAGTGCGTCGAAATGCCGGACGGCGTTTCAAGCCCTCATAGGTACTGCCAAAACACGACGGAGTCCGGGACTGGGATCAGTCCTGGGGTTCGGGTTTCAAGCCCTCATAGGTACTGCCAAAACCCCGGCCGCGTCTCCGATCGAGCCGGGGGCGTTGTTGTTTCAAGCCCTCATAGGTACTGCCAAAACCCCGGACAGTCGTCCGCGTTGGCCCACTTGGCCACGTTTCAAGCCCTCATAGGTACTGCCAAAACGCGAGACGACGACCGGCCATGCCGGCCCGCCGAGCGAGTTTCAAGCCCTCATAGGTACTGCCAAAACACGAGCCAGAACGCGCCGTCAGCGACGATGTCCCGGTTTCAAGCCCTCATAGGTACTGCCAAAACGCGATGCTCCGCGTCGCGCCGGGACTACTACCGCACGTTTCAAGCCCTCATAGGTACTGCCAAAACGAACATATATCCCTGGATAAACTCAATGCGCGTCAGTTTCAAGCCCTCATAGGTACTGCCAAAACCGGATCGACGATCGAGAGCGCGACCAGCTTCTCGCGGTTTCAAGCCCTCATAGGTACTGCCAAACCCCCCGGTCCCGCCTGCGCAGTGGCGGGACATCGTGGTTTCAAGCCCTCATAGGTACTGCCAAAACGTGGAAGCGAGGCCTCATCCGCTGCCTCGAGGAAGAGGGTTTCAAGCCCTCATAGGTACTGCCAAAACGCGAGCGCCTCCGCGCGAGAGCGCCCGTTGTGTGTGTGTTTCAAGCCCTCATAGGTACTGCCAAAACGCAGGAGGATGAGGCCGATCGAGTCACGCTGGTTGAGTTTCAAGCCCTCATAGGTACTGCCAAAACGGGCATAGTACTTTTTCCTATGTCACGACCCTTGCAGTTTCAAGCCCTCATAGGTACTGCCAAAACCCAAATTCTTGATGATCACCTTTGGGATTACATAGTTTCAAGCCCTCATAGGTACTGCCAAAACGCACGGTTACTAGCCAGGCTCGCCGAACTCTCGACGAGTTTCAAGCCCTCATAGGTACTGCCAAAACGCGAGCGTGATGCTGTTGGAGACGGGATCGCGGTAGGTTTCAAGCCCTCATAGGTACTGCCAAAACGGAACCTTTCGGCAGGTTTCCCTGCCGGCAGTTCGGGTTTCAAGCCCTCATAGGTACTGCCAAAACCGCAGTGGGACCACGAAGCGCTCTACAAGACGGCGTTTCAAGCCCTCATAGGTACTGCCAAAACAGCGTTCCGAACGCCCGTGCGGACTACCGAACTGCGTTTCAAGCCCTCATAGGTACTGCCAAAACTCGACCTGACGGCCGCGACGGCGGTCGTCTTCTCGCTGTTTCAAGCCCTCATAGGTACTGCCAAAACGACGATTTCCTTCCCCGAACTGGCGTACGTGTTCTCGTTTCAAGCCCTCATAGGTACTGCCAAAACCCGGAGGGCAGGTAGGGCAGGGGCGGGGTCGAACGGGTTTCAAGCCCTCATAGGTACTGCCAAAACCGGCCAGCGGGTGGCAGCGATCGTCCAGTCGTTCGAGTTTCAAGCCCTCATAGGTACTGCCAAAACGATTTCGTGCTGCCCTACCGGAGAGGAGATGGTGGAGTTTCAAGCCCTCATAGGTACTGCCAAAACTTCTGCCGGACTGGGCCCTATCCCAGTCCGGTATTTGTTTCAAGCCCTCATAGGTACTGCCAAAACCGGTAGTATTTTTTGACGAGATTTTTGATTATCACCAGTTTCAAGCCCTCATAGGTACTGCCAAAACTCCACGGATGGTTGAGTGCGACCGGTGCAGCGAGGGTTTCAAGCCCTCATAGGTACTGCCAAAACCCGTGGACCCGCGCGAGGAGGCGGCGAAGATCGAGGTTTCAAGCCCTCATAGGTACTGCCAAAACCCAATCCGGACTGCCGTTGAACGCAGTGGTCGCCGTGAGTTTCAAGCCCTCATAGGTACTGCCAAAACGCACGAGCTCGTCCGTGTGCAGCGTCACGGCCGAAGTTTCAAGCCCTCATAGGTACTGCCAAAACCGGTAACGTTCATCCGGTCCTTGTCCGGCGGGCACCAGTTTCAAGCCCTCATAGGTACTGCCAAAACCTCGGGAGGCAGAAACGCACCTCGCCGAGCATATCGGAGTTTCAAGCCCTCATAGGTACTGCCAAAACCCTTCGGTGAAGTAGCCGACGAAGTCCGGGCCGTCCCAGTTTCAAGCCCTCATAGGTACTGCCAAAACCGGTCACCCGATAGTCGGCGTGGAACAGGCGGCGCGTGTTTCAAGCCCTCATAGGTACTGCCAAAACCGGTCACCCGCGGGTACGGCGAGTCGCCCGGATAGAGTTTCAAGCCCTCATAGGTACTGCCAAAACCGATGCAGTTCTGCGGGAACATCGAACCGCACTTGCCAGTTTCAAGCCCTCATAGGTACTGCCAAAACCAGTCCCGACGACTGGCGTGAAGGGTTGCACTGGTAGTTTCAAGCCCTCATAGGTACTGCCAAAACGTACCGCCACATCCGAGTATCTGGAGTCGACGTCTGTTTCAAGCCCTCATAGGTACTGCCAAAACCAATCGAACAGTGCTATCCAGAGTGGCAGATAATCTCGTTTCAAGCCCTCATAGGTACTGCCAAAACAAACGGACATCCTCTTCCAAGGCCAGTTAGAAACTGTTTCAAGCCCTCATAGGTACTGCCAAAACACAACGGAATCGACAATGTACAGAAAAATCTCGACGTGTTTCAAGCCCTCATAGGTACTGCCAAAACGAAATCTCGCGTTCGATGAGGGGTTGCGTGACAGATAGTTTCAAGCCCTCATAGGTACTGCCAAAACCGTATGCGAAGCTGCACTCTTCGCACACCATTTCCTGTTTCAAGCCCTCATAGGTACTGCCAAAACGCGGCAATTTCGAATCGGCTGGGTTAACCTTCACCCGTTTCAAGCCCTCATAGGTACTGCCAAAACCCCGTCCCGGCTCCAGCGCAGGACGGCCGGGAAGCGTTTCAAGCCCTCATAGGTACTGCCAAAACAGAAGACCCAGCTGAAATATTCCGTGATTTCCATTGTTTCAAGCCCTCATAGGTACTGCCAAAACCGGCGACTCTGAGGGCGTACGTATGTAGGTGCGCGGGTTTCAAGCCCTCATAGGTACTGCCAAAACGCGGGGCGGGGCCGAGCGCGGCGAGCACGACGACGTCGGTTTCAAGCCCTCACAGGTACTGCCAAAACCCAACAGCACCCGCTGGCACCTGTTCGGCGTCGGCGAGTTTCAAGCCCTCATAGGTACTGCCAAAACCCTGCGGCAGGCTAACCAGCTGGACGACGAGGCGGGTTTCAAGCCCTCATAGGTACTGCCAAAACAACTGTCGTTTAGATGGTTCGTCCAGAGTACCGTGCTAGTTTCAAGCCCTCATAGGTACTGCCAAAACCGACCCGCCCTTCGCGCTCTACCTCACGCGGAACGGGTTTCAAGCCCTCATAGGTACTGCCAAAACGTCAGTTCGGCCAGCAGCTCTCGCAGTTCGGCCAAGTTTCAAGCCCTCATAGGTACTGCCAAAACCTCTTGCTCGTGGTGCTTCGCATCGTCTACGAGATCGGTTTCAAGCCCTCATAGGTACTGCCAAAACCGCGTCCTGGAGCCAATCGATCACGAGCGGGAGCGTGGTTTCAAGCCCTCATAGGTACTGCCAAAACTCTTTGGGCGTGCAATGGAACGCCTGGCACAGCCGCGTTTCAAGCCCTCATAGGTACTGCCAAAACTCGGGAACTGGGCGCCGGTCGCGCCGGCCGGCGCTGGTTTCAAGCCCTCATAGGTACTGCCAAAACACGCATCGCTTGACCCCCTTTTGTACCTACTCGTTTCAAGCCCTCATAGGTACTGCCAAAACCGGTCTTCCGCTGGACGGAGCAGCCGGGTGCGTCCGCGTTTCAAGCCCTCATAGGTACTGCCAAAACCAAACTCAACTTCGGGATCTGTGCCGAAGCTGAGCTGGTTTCAAGCCCTCATAGGTACTGCCAAAACCCCACTCGCTCGCCCGGACTCCCTGCTCTCCCGCTGTCGTTTCAAGCCCTCATAGGTACTGCCAAAACGCATGGTTCGCCCAGTAGACCAACGCTCCGCCGATGTTTCAAGCCCTCATAGGTACTGCCAAAACCATCGCGTCAAGAGTCTGAGTCCGACTCCGATTCCGAGTGGTTTCAAGCCCTCATAGGTACTGCCAAAACCGGTTAATGGGATAGAGATACGGCAGCAATTCCTTGTCGTTTCAAGCCCTCATAGGTACTGTCGAAACTCCTGGATGACGTCCTCGACGAGGTCGAGGACTACGCGTTTCAAGCCCTCATAGGTACTGCCAAAACACGAGACTGGCTGCCGCCTTCCTGATCCTTCGTAGCGAGTTTCAAGCCCTCATAGGTACTGCCAAAACCTGACGGGGCTACCGAGATCGGGCGCGAGCTGGGCGGGTTTCAAGCCCTCATAGGTACTGCCAAAACGACAGCGAACCACCCGAGGTGCTGGTTCGGCACCTCGGGTTTCAAGCCCTCATAGGTACTGCCAAAACCTCCGGGGTCGTATCCGAGGCATCTTGCCGAAACGGGTTTCAAGCCCTCATAGGTACTGCCAAAACCTAGCCCCTCGTAATCCTCATACAAAAGACGATGCGTGTTTCAAGCCCTCATAGGTACTGCCAAAACCCAGGTGCCAGTGCGGATGCAGCTTGCGGAGTTCGTGGTTTCAAGCCCTCATAGGTACTGCCAAAACCCTCCCGAATATGGGGCCCCGTGTGTGAGTGGTACGTGTTTCAAGCCCTCATAGGTACTGCCAAAACTTCGGGTTCACGGCGTCCGCTGCGACCTGTCGTATCGTTTCAAGCCCTCATAGGTACTGCCAAAACCCGATCAACTCCCAGTGCAGTCGCGTGAACTCACCACAGTTTCAAGCCCTCATAGGTACTGCCAAAACGCTGCGATCGGCACGCTCTGCTCCCTCACGATGCCGGTTTCAAGCCCTCATAGGTACTGCCAAAACCGCTGGTCGCAGTTCTATGTGCAGTGGGTAGTGCTGATGTTTCAAGCCCTCATAGGTACTGCCAAAACGCATATCGGCCGTTGTACTGACAGTACTCACAGTCGGTTTCAAGCCCTCATAGGTACTGCCAAAACCCAACGTGCCGTCAGCGACGACGTCCCGCAGCTCGTCGTTTCAAGCCCTCATAGGTACTGCCAAAACCTGAGTGCACGTATGAGACTGTCGACGACGTACTCGAGTTTCAAGCCCTCATAGGTACTGCCAAAACCTGAACGAACTGGCGAAGCTGATCGAAGGGTGACTAGTTTCAAGCCCTCATAGGTACTGCCAAAACCCCTGGGTCAGACCGCTGACCGCGCGGCCGAGCGCCTGGTTTCAAGCCCTCATAGGTACTGCCAAAACAGCACCTGGCGGCCTACGCCGGTGGGGTGCACCCCAGTTTCAAGCCCTCATAGGTACTGCCAAACCGGAAATCTAGAGCGAAGGGTGAGTTGAGGGGATAGGGTTTCAAGCCCTCATAGGTACTGCCAAAACCTCTAGATGATCATCTGTTTGGGTACATACAAGACATGTTTCAAGCCCTCATAGGTACTGCCAAAACACGCTCGAGCCGAGCGGGATCGTCGTCCGGGCGCGCGTTTCAAGCCCTCATAGGTACTGCCAAAACCTTGACGTATGGCCAGCTCGATTCTCGGATATGAACGGTTTCAAGCCCTCGCAGGTACTGCCAAAACCCCGGGCGTTCGTGATCGTGACGGCGGGAGAACCGAGTTTCAAGCCCTCACAGGTACTGCCAAAACCCTCTCGATGACCGAACCCGTGTAGAGGAGGAGCTTCGTTTCAAGCCCTCATAGGTACTGCCAAAACGCCACGGTGCGCGTCCCGGCCCCGGTGGACAGGCAT
>NZ_JAPFQM010000003.1 GCF_026241205.1 Thermomicrobium sp. 4228-Ro | reverse complement strand
CGAGTGCCGGTGTGCCCCACCGCTCGCGGTCAACGGTTTCAAGCCCTCAGAGGTACTGTCGAAACGTCGTCTCGTCGCCGTAGACGTAACCGTCCCACTGGTTTCAAGCCCTCATAGGTACTGTCGAAACCACGAGGCCCACCGGGTCGGCCCCGTCGTAGCTCACGTTTCAAGCCCTCATAGGTACTGTCGAAACGCGTAGCCGAACTGCGGGAGGCCGCCGTAGCGATCCCAGGTTTCAAGCCCTCATAGGTACTGTCGAAACACGCCTGACCCCTCGAATTTGTCGCACGAAATGAGGGGTGGTTTCAAGCCCTCATAGGTACTGTCGAAACCCCCGCTACCGCGTCCGGCCGGAAGTGGCGCTCGCGGTTTCAAGCCCTCATAGGTACTGTCGAAACGGCCTGGGGCCTGGAGGAAGCCTGGGGCCTGGATCCGTTTCAAGCCCTCATAGGTACTGTCGAAACCAGCTGTTCCAGCTGCCCCAAGTCGATCGTGAGCCCGTTTCAAGCCCTCATAGGTACTGTCGAAACGCCGTCGCGGCAGTGGCTGCCCTGGCGACGCTGGCGTTTCAAGCCCTCATAGGTACTGTCGAAACGCGGGGCCGTCCTGCCACACAGGGTCGAAGTTCCGGTTTCAAGCCCTCATAGGTACTGTCGAAACTGCAGTTGCACTTCGAACGACTAGGCTACGTCGATGGTTTCAAGCCCTCATAGGTACTGTCGAAACCGGACTCGGGACTCGGACTCGGACTCGCACTCGGACTGTTTCAAGCCCTCATAGGTACTGTCGAAACCAAATTGACGGCATTGTCGACCCCGCGGCGGGTTGGTGTTTCAAGCCCTCATAGGTACTGTCGAAACCCGAGATCACCCTGCTCGTTCGGGACGGGAAGTCGGGTTTCAAGCCCTCATCGGTACTGTCGAAACGTAGATGAGGGCCGGTGCGTGCGCTGGTGGGATTCCGGTTTCAAGCCCTCATAGGTACTGTCGAAACGCCTGTGACGTGGGCTGCCTCGGCTATCACTCTGCCGGTTTCAAGCCCTCATAGGTACTGTCGAAACCTCACCTCCGTGCCGTGTGGGGCCTCGGGTCGTGGCGGGTTTCAAGCCCTCATAGGTACTGTCGAAACTTTACTCTGGCGCGGGCGCGCGCAGCACTCGCAGCTGTTTCAAGCCCTCATAGGTACTGTCGAAACGGTCGCCCGGGTACGGGAAGAGTCCCCGGGCGATGGTTTCAAGCCCTCATAGGTACTGTCGAAACCCCGTCGGTGCGTGGCCGGACGCGGCTGCCTGAGCGGTTTCAAGCCCTCATAGGTACTGTCGAAACGCCCCATCTCCGCTGGCGCGTCCTCGACCTCGGCGTAGTTTCAAGCCCTCATAGGTACTGTCGAAACTCGAGCGGGTCGAGTGGACGGTGCGCGGCGAGGTAGGTTTCAAGCCCTCATAGGTACTGTCGAAACGCGACCGGTGCGCCCGCCTCGGCTCGCTCACTGGTTGTTTCAAGCCCTCATAGGTACTGTCGAAACGTGCTGTCACCCACGGGTATTCACCCCACGGGTCAGGTTTCAAGCCCTCATAGGTACTGTCGAAACACTCCCACGCGGAGACGACGATTTCCTCTGCCATTGGTTTCAAGCCCTCATAGGTACTGTCGAAACGGACGATCCTCCTCGAGTTGGACTGGAGCATCACCCGTTTCAAGCCCTCATAGGTACTGTCGAAACTACGGCGGCCGCCAGGCCAACGGCACCGCCTCGCTCGTTTCAAGCCCTCATAGGTACTGTCGAAACCCCGGGCCGGGGAGACTGGAAAGGGGAGTGATGGGTTTCAAGCCCTCATAGGTACTGTCGAAACACCACCCTGCTATACTGAGGGCAGTTCTGAGGGAGCGTTTCAAGCCCTCATAGGTACTGTCGAAACGCGCTGCCAGTCCAGGATGTGGCTCGTTGCCAAGATGTTTCAAGCCCTCATAGGTACTGTCGAAACGACCGACCGACGACGACCGATGACCGGCGCCCGACGGTTTCAAGCCCTCATAGGTACTGTCGAAACCACCCATCGCGGGGCACCCCACGACCATGAGGGCGGGTTTCAAGCCCTCATAGGTACTGTCGAAACTGTGAGTTCCAGAACGATGCGAGTGGGTGTTCGTGGTTTCAAGCCCTCATAGGTACTGTCGAAACAGCTCGGGGCAGCAGCGTGGTCTCACCTCGAGGAGGGTTTCAAGCCCTCATAGGTACTGTCGAAACGCCCGTGGGCTCGATGTGCGCCGTCCACGGGAACCGTTTCAAGCCCTCATAGGTACTGTCGAAACGCTGGGGTGCATGCCGGCCCGAACCGCGATCTCGTGTTTCAAGCCCTCATAGGTACTGTCGAAACAGGCGCGGGCTCGCCTCGACGATGCAGCCGCCACCAGTTTCAAGCCCTCATAGGTACTGTCGAAACATCGAGTCAGTCAAAAGGTTATCGCTATTACTCGGTGTTTCAAGCCCTCATAGGTACTGTCGAAACCATCAGCCATGACTGTCCGCCGACCAGCGTGCGGTTGTTTCAAGCCCTCATAGGTACTGTCGAAACTCCAGTATCGCGTTGGTGACTGCTGCAACGAAAGTGTGTTTCAAGCCCTCATAGGTACTGTCGAAACGCCGGTCGTCTGTGCCCAAGCACGGAAGAACGCGTGCGTTTCAAGCCCTCATAGGTACTGTCGAAACCCTCCTCCGGATCGAGGCCGGTCCACCAGAGTGTGTTTCAAGCCCTCATAGGTACTGTCGAAACCCTTGCTGGCGCTCCAGGGTTCGCACTCCACGCGGGTTTCAAGCCCTCATAGGTACTGTCGAAACGACGGTTATGTACTTACGGTTCGCGACTATACTGAGTTTCAAGCCCTCATAGGTACTGTCGAAACTCAAGGTTTCGCGAACCAGTCGGAGACGTTCGAGCGAGTTTCAAGCCCTCATAGGTACTGTCGAAACTACGTTTCCCGTATCCGGAGCGGTTACTGAAGTGCAGTTTCAAGCCCTCATAGGTACTGTCGAAACGAGCCGTACCCGGCCATGACGCGCATTGAGTTTATTGTTTCAAGCCCTCATAGGTACTGTCGAAACGCTGTACGGACGCGGTACGCTGGTACCGTACGGACAGTTTCAAGCCCTCATAGGTACTGTCGAAACCGGCCAGGTAGGTACGAACGGATCGAAGCGGACCTGGTTTCAAGCCCTCATAGGTACTGTCGAAACTCCCGCACCAGCGCTCCGCTGTAGGTGCGCTCGGCAGTTTCAAGCCCTCATAGGTACTGTCGAAACCGATATCGGGTTTCTCGCGAAGTCGGTTATGATCGAGTTTCAAGCCCTCATAGGTACTGTCGAAACCTTCGCCTGCGCGATCCCCGAAGACGCGGTTTCAAGCCCTCATAGGTACTGTCGAAACAACCGCTAACTCCCAATCGTCTCGCAAATCGACGAGTTTCAAGCCCTCATAGGTACTGTCGAAACTGTCGCGAAGTACCAGTAGTCGCTATAGATATCAACGTTTCAAGCCCTCATAGGTACTGTCGAAACTCCTCTCCCCTTTCCCCCATACCCCCTATAGCGAGTTTCAAGCCCTCATAGGTACTGTCGAAACATGTAGCGGTCAGCCGGCACCGAGACGACGTTCCCGTGTTTCAAGCCCTCATAGGTACTGTCGAAACTTGACGATATAGTTTTGACTGTGCGTCATTATCGTGAGTTTCAAGCCCTCATAGGTACTGTCGAAACCAGCCACGGCCGTGACCAGCGCCTCGCCACGGAAGCGTTTCAAGCCCTCATAGGTACTGTCGAAACGCCCTGCAGCGCGGAGCTCGGCATACCGCTCGAGCAGGTGTTTCAAGCCCTCATAGGTACTGTCGAAACCACCGGAAGTGGCACCGGCACCGGCAGTGGCACCGAGTTTCAAGCCCTCATAGGTACTGTCGAAACTCGGAGGAGGTAGCTACGGAGCCTATTATCTTGAGACGAACGAAGCATAGTTTCAAGCCCTCATAGGTACTGTCGAAACAAGATCTCGATCGGACGCGCCATGCGCTCTTGCCACGTTTCAAGCCCTCATAGGTACTGTCGAAACGTCGTATGTGTGTGATCGGGTTGACGTGGAAGGCGCGTTTCAAGCCCTCATAGGTACTGTCGAAACGCGGGCAGCCGGATCGGCCGATCCGGCTCGTGAACTGGTTTCAAGCCCTCATAGGTACTGTCGAAACTGATGCGTCAGAGTGCGGAGAACTCCGCACTCTGCGGTTTCAAGCCCTCATAGGTACTGTCGAAACCCGATGCAGAAATTTTCCTCTACGTCGTTGATTCGAGTTTCAAGCCCTCATAGGTACTGTCGAAACCGATCGCAGCACCGCGCGCCTCGAACCGGAAGAGGGTTTCAAGCCCTCATAGGTACTGTCGAAACCCCATGTCAGGTTTGAGGTACTCATTCAATTCATCAGTTTCAAGCCCTCATAGGTACTGTCGAAACATCCGTACGATGCACCCCAACGATGTCCTCATACACGTTTCAAGCCCTCATAGGTACTGTCGAAACGCTTCAGCCCGAAAGCTGGTGATACACTCTTGCGCGGTTTCAAGCCCTCATAGGTACTGTCGAAACCGGACGCGCCAGGCACCGTCCTCGCGCACCGTTTCGAGGTTTCAAGCCCTCATAGGTACTGTCGAAACGTGGTTCCGCGATATCACTGAGGGACTACGCGGCAGTTTCAAGCCCTCATAGGTACTGCCAAAACTGAGTGGGAGAAGAGTGTCTATCGTGCTCTGGATATTCGTTTCAAGCCCTCATAGGTACTGTCGAAACGGTATCGAGTCGATTTTGATGATGTGCTCAGAGTGTTTCAAGCCCTCATAGGTACTGTCGAAACCCCCAGCTCTTTTGTTTTCCCCTTGACAACTAAGTTTCAAGCCCTCATAGGTACTGCCAAAACTACGCGCCTACTTGATTTTCCGCGCTTGTGTGCGTAGTTTCAAGCCCTCATAGGTACTGCCGAAACGCAACGCACACGCACGCGAAAAGCAGACGGACAGGGTTTCAAGCCCTCATAGGTACTGTCGAAACCTCGCGACGCACGGCTCGACTCGGGCTCGGGAACGTGGTTTCAAGCCCTCATAGGTACTGTCGAAACGCCGCAGAACTGCCAGCTCCCGTACAGCGACGGCAGTTTCAAGCCCTCATAGGTACTGTCGAAACATGACGGGAGTGAGGTGAGTCGCTATGGTTCTCTACTGTTTCAAGCCCTCATAGGTACTGTCGAAACCCAGTCCACTGGAACGCGGTGTTCCCAGCGAGAGCGGTTTCAAGCCCTCATAGGTACTGTCGAAACACTTCCCCCTCCTCCGCCACCAGTAGCGGAGATGACGTTTCAAGCCCTCATAGGTACTGTCGAAACCGATAGAGGGGTGGCTGCCAGATGACGAGCTCCACCGTTTCAAGCCCTCATAGGTACTGTCGAAACCAAGGGTTGCACTGGTATACACAAGCTCATGAGGCGGGTTTCAAGCCCTCATAGGTACTGTCGAAACTCACGGCCCAGGCGACGGCGACCGCAGCGGGACAAGTTTCAAGCCCTCATAGGTACTGTCGAAACGATGTCATGCTGGTGGTCGCCATCCACCGTCCCGTAGTTTCAAGCCCTCATAGGTACTGTCGAAACCGATCACGCCCCGTGCCACGAGCCGCACCGTGTCGCGTTTCAAGCCCTCATAGGTACTGTCGAAACGGCAGCGTACTACACCTACGATTGTCGCCTCGACCTTGTTTCAAGCCCTCATAGGTACTGTCGAAACCCTATCACCTCACTCCTGTCATCGACTCCTGACCCTGTTTCAAGCCCTCATAGGTACTGTCGAAACGATCTCCTGGAGTCATCCAGGAAAGCACAGTCCGAGTTTCAAGCCCTCATAGGTACTGTCGAAACTCTCGAGGGGCGAGACCGTGAGCTGCGCCGCCTCGAGGTTTCAAGCCCTCATAGGTACTGTCGAAACACTCGGTCCGGATCACCCTGGACACACATATGGCGGGTTTCAAGCCCTCATAGGTACTGTCGAAACTTATATCCCACTTGAATTGGGCGAGTATTACGTTCGAGTTTCAAGCCCTCATAGGTACTGTCGAAACGACAGAGACAGGTACACTTGTTCGGCGACTGTCACAGTTTCAAGCCCTCATAGGTACTGTCGAAACCAGGTGCCGTTGACGCCGCAGCCGAGGGTCTATGGGGTTTCAAGCCCTCATAGGTACTGTCGAAACCTCTTGACAGGCGACTGGTAGGCGTGTATCATACGCCGTTTCAAGCCCTCATAGGTACTGTCGAAACGGAAGGAGGGTTGCCATGAAAATCCCGTACCGAGTGGTTTCAAGCCCTCATAGGTACTGTCGAAACGCCGTTTTCCTCAGTGTCCTAGCTGAACGACTCAGCGTTTCAAGCCCTCATAGGTACTGTCGAAACAGTCGCCGACCAGTACCACCTCGCGCGTCGAGACTGGTTTCAAGCCCTCATAGGTACTGTCGAAACATAAACTCAATGCGCGTCATAGCCGGGTACGGGTCAGTTTCAAGCCCTCATAGGTACTGTCGAAACCGAGCCCCGGACAGTCGTCCGCGTTGGCGCACCTGGGTTTCAAGCCCTCATAGGTACTGTCGAAACGGCTGCTCCTCAGGACCCTCCTCAAAGCCATCCACGTTTCAAGCCCTCATAGGTACTGTCGAAACGAGATGGCACTCTCGACGCGTACGATCCATGGCCGGTTTCAAGCCCTCATAGGTACTGTCGAAACGCGGGCTCTGCGGCTGAAGGAAATCTATCTGCAGCTGTTTCAAGCCCTCATAGGTACTGTCGAAACCTTCGGGACTGGCGCGAAGTAGCCAGTACCGTACATAGTTTCAAGCCCTCATAGGTACTGTCGAAACTGCTCATCCAGGAGGCTCGCGGACTCCTGGATGAGGGTTTCAAGCCCTCATAGGTACTGTCGAAACCGGTGCGGGGTGAGGGGAGGGAGACCAGCCTGGCGGGTTTCAAGCCCTCATAGGTACTGTCGAAACACAAGGCCTTTGCCATAAGACGTGCAGACCTACTATGTTTCAAGCCCTCATAGGTACTGTCGAAACTCACCGACTTGCTCGTCGCATCCGCCGTGAGTGCGAGTTTCAAGCCCTCATAGGTACTGTCGAAACGCGGCGTACTACACACATGATTGCCGCCTCGACCTTGTTTCAAGCCCTCATAGGTACTGTCGAAACCCTAGATCTACGACGACGTCTCGAGTATGAGGTACGGTTTCAAGCCCTCATAGGTACTGTCGAAACAACAGCTGGTCTCGGCGCAGCAGTCATCGACCCAAGTTTCAAGCCCTCATAGGTACTGTCGAAACACGTGTTGACTGGCGAGCTGACTGGCGAGCGGCTGAGGTTTCAAGCCCTCATAGGTACTGTCGAAACCCCCGGGTACCACCAGATCTGCTCCACCTGTGGAGGGTTTCAAGCCCTCATAGGTACTGTCGAAACCACCCATCGCGGGGCACCCCACGACCATGAGGGCGGGTTTCAAGCCCTCATAGGTACTGTCGAAACTGTGAGTTCCAGAACGATGCGAGTGGGTGTTCGTGGTTTCAAGCCCTCATAGGTACTGTCGAAACAGCTCGGGGCAGCAGCGTGGTCTCACCTCGAGGAGGGTTTCAAGCCCTCATAGGTACTGTCGAAACGCCCGTGGGCTCGATGTGCGCCGTCCACGGGAACCGTTTCAAGCCCTCATAGGTACTGTCGAAACGCTGGGGTGCATGCCGGCCCGAACCGCGATCTCGTGTTTCAAGCCCTCATAGGTACTGTCGAAACGTGAGGCGCGGGCTCGCCTCGACGATGCAGCCGCGTTTCAAGCCCTCATAGGTACTGTCGAAACATCGAGTCAGTCAAAAGGTTATCGCTATTACTCGGTGTTTCAAGCCCTCATAGGTACTGTCGAAACCATCAGCCATGACTGTCCGCCGACCAGCGTGCGGTTGTTTCAAGCCCTCATAGGTACTGTCGAAACTCCAGTATCGCGTTGGTGACTGCTGCAACGAAAGTGTGTTTCAAGCCCTCATAGGTACTGTCGAAACCCCCAGCCGGGATCACTTTCGTCTCGATGAACTGGAGTTTCAAGCCCTCATAGGTACTGTCGAAACGGATAGCCGACGATCCTGTCCATCACCGCACCACGAGTTTCAAGCCCTCATAGGTACTGTCGAAACGGCATGGTGCTCCTGCTCGTGGTGCTCCGCATCGTTGTTTCAAGCCCTCATAGGTACTGTCGAAACGACCATCGACTCTGGCTACCTACGAGAGAGCCATCGTTTCAAGCCCTCATAGGTACTGTCGAAACGCCCGAGCTAAACCGGGCAGCCGAGTGGATCGAGGGTTTCAAGCCCTCATAGGTACTGTCGAAACGGGGAGCGGACTACTCGGTGACCGTGCGTCGCGAGTTTCAAGCCCTCATAGGTACTGTCGAAACCGTTCTCTGTCGTTCTCGTGGGAGGACTGGTATGAGGTTTCAAGCCCTCATAGGTACTGTCGAAACGGCACAGTCCTATCTTGACTGGGCGTCATTCTTCAGTTTCAAGCCCTCATAGGTACTGTCGAAACGCAATTCTTCGCGTCGCGCCGGGACTGCTACCACACGTTTCAAGCCCTCATAGGTACTGTCGAAACGGATGGTCGCTACCAGTTCCTGACTCTCCCACCAGGTTTCAAGCCCTCATAGGTACTGTCGAAACTATCGTCAAATGTCTCGGTGTAAATAACCTCAAGCTGTTTCAAGCCCTCATAGGTACTGTCGAAACAGTTTAGACGTGTATACCTACCACAACCTCCACAGGTTTCAAGCCCTCATAGGTACTGTCGAAACCAACGACAACGGCAGTGGCACCGGCAGTGGCACCGAGTTTCAAGCCCTCATAGGTACTGTCGAAACGTGAATACTGTGATAGAAACGGACAGTACGACATTCGTTTCAAGCCCTCATAGGTACTGTCGAAACGGGCAGGTTTGGCTCGAAATGGCAGAGACAACGGGGAGTTTCAAGCCCTCATAGGTACTGTCGAAACGCGTACGGATGCTGTTTCAGTAGTGGCAACGGATAGTTTCAAGCCCTCATAGGTACTGTCGAAACACAAGCTACATGAATGTGCCCCCGCAGGCAACGGTGTTTCAAGCCCTCATAGGTACTGTCGAAACTTACGAGCGTCTGTCGCCGGACGAACGACGCATATAGTTTCAAGCCCTCATAGGTACTGTCGAAACCGCGAGCTGCGCCGCCTCGAGTACCTGCGTCGAAGGTTTCAAGCCCTCATAGGTACTGTCGAAACCTCAGCGCCTTACGGCGCTGAGCGCCGAGGCTGCGAGTTTCAAGCCCTCATAGGTACTGTCGAAACGTAGCCTTCCCGACCGAGGCATAGTGCCTCGGCCTCGTTTCAAGCCCTCATAGGTACTGTCGAAACGCGATCACGCGGGGAAGCGGCTGCAGCGACCTGAAACAGTTTCAAGCCCTCATAGGTACTGTCGAAACGGGGGTTCGTGATGGGTAAGCTTGACGCGTTGACTCGGTTTCAAGCCCTCATAGGTACTGTCGAAACGTGTGAGGATCAGGCGCTCGCAGAGCGCCTGATCAAGGTTTCAAGCCCTCATAGGTACTGTCGAAACCATCCTTCGAGGGCCTCGAAGGCGAGGGCAGCTGCCAGTTTCAAGCCCTCATAGGTACTGTCGAAACAAGTAGAGTTTCTTCGGAAGCGATATGGTGAGTGGCGGTTTCAAGCCCTCATAGGTACTGTCGAAACGAGTGGGAGAAGAGTGTCTATCGTGCGCTGGCTATTCGTTTCAAGCCCTCATAGGTACTGTCGAAACTTTGGACGACTGTTTGTGGGAGTATATACGGGATATGTTTCAAGCCCTCATAGGTACTGTCGAAACAGTCTATCGTCCTTGCGCTGAACGGACTTGCGCCTGGGTTTCAAGCCCTCATAGGTACTGTCGAAACGTCCCGCTCGCGAGCGGCGACCCGCTCGTCGTACGCGGTTTCAAGCCCTCATAGGTACTGTCGAAACGTTGGTTTCCGGGATCCAGGAGGACAGCTGCAGTTCGTTTCAAGCCCTCATAGGTACTGTCGAAACGAGACGCGGATCGGTTCGTTCCGGGCGAACATTCGCGGGTTTCAAGCCCTCATAGGTACTGTCGAAACGTCGCTCTCGAGGGGCACCTCGAGGTGCCCTCCGCTGTTTCAAGCCCTCATAGGTACTGTCGAAACCACCAACCGTGATTGGGATTCCTTCCCACGTGTACATGTTTCAAGCCCTCATAGGTACTGTCGAAACTTCTTGACGATTGGTGCACAGGTGTGCGATAATGATGTTTCAAGCCCTCATAGGTACTGTCGAAACGGCATCCAGTCATCGCGCCAGACTCCCTCACTGAACGTTTCAAGCCCTCATAGGTACTGTCGAAACGAGTGGGAGAACTGTTCTCCCACTCCCGACTGCCACAGTTTCAAGCCCTCATAGGTACTGTCGAAACACCGCGCAGTCCGCGCACAGAAGTTCGTCTGTGCGGACGTTTCAAGCCCTCATAGGTACTGTCGAAACGGTTTTTCGAGTATTGAGTAGAGTCTGGTAACGGCAGTTTCAAGCCCTCATAGGTACTGTCGAAACCAACAGTCTCGCTGCGCGTCGCGTTCTGCCGATCCGGGTTTCAAGCCCTCATAGGTACTGTCGAAACATACTCTCAGCGTCGTGCTTCCGTATCGATTCTGTGTTTCAAGCCCTCATAGGTACTGTCGAAACCGGTGGATGAACGACAGTGGAGGCCAGTCCTTGCGGTGTTTCAAGCCCTCATAGGTACTGTCGAAACGAAGGGGGCACAGTCATGGTGACCTACGACCCGGTTGTTTCAAGCCCTCATAGGTACTGTCGAAACGTCGGCGGGTTCGGCCCGGTCATGGTACAGGAAGTCGTTTCAAGCCCTCATAGGTACTGTCGAAACCGCCCTCGCGGAGCGAGGTATAGAGATTGAGGAGCGGTTTCAAGCCCTCATAGGTACTGTCGAAACACCTACTTCCGTTTATTTCCTATCCCTCTGCCGGCTATAGTTTCAAGCCCTCATAGGTACTGTCGAAACGCTGATCCTGGAGTCCTGCCGGGGCCTCGAGGCCCCGGGTTTCAAGCCCTCATAGGTACTGTCGAAACTGCCATACGGCCTCCCGTATTGTGTTTTCCTCACTGGTTTCAAGCCCTCATAGGTACTGTCGAAACGCGTTATTGGACTGACGTTTTGCCAGACAAACCAAGTTTCAAGCCCTCATAGGTACTGTCGAAACCCGAGTGCGAGTGTCACTCGCACACTCGTTCGAACGTGTTTCAAGCCCTCATAGGTACTGTCGAAACGACTCTACCGGAAACACCCCGGTGAGTCAATAGCGTGTTTCAAGCCCTCATAGGTACTGTCGAAACGGCACCGCGCTCGTCCGAGTACGCGACGACGAGTCGAGTTTCAAGCCCTCATAGGTACTGTCGAAACCGCCACTCTTGCATCGCTTGGCCCCCTTCGGACTAGTTTCAAGCCCTCATAGGTACTGTCGAAACCAGCCGCGGCGGCATGCTCGCGTTCGGGAGGCCACTGTTTCAAGCCCTCATAGGTACTGTCGAAACCCGGCCACGCGCGCGCGGTCGACGGTAACCTCGATAGTTTCAAGCCCTCATAGGTACTGTCGAAACGGGGCACTACGGGGGCGTGGTCGACCCGGACAGCCAGTTTCAAGCCCTCATAGGTACTGTCGAAACTGCCTCGAGTTCGACGTCGAGCTCCTCCTCGAGGTGTTTCAAGCCCTCATAGGTACTGTCGAAACCTGGAGGACGGTGAAGGAGTTGATGGCGCCAGGCAGGAGTTTCAAGCCCTCATAGGTACTGTCGAAACTGGTACAGCTCGCGGCCGATATCGCCTCGTTCAAGTTTCAAGCCCTCATAGGTACTGTCGAAACGCGGCGACCCGGCGCAGGTACGCCGCCGCCTGCACGTTTCAAGCCCTCATAGGTACTGTCGAAACCTTGACTCGATACCAAGTCGCATATCCTCTTCTTCTGGGTTTCAAGCCCTCATAGGTACTGTCGAAACAGTATAGGGAAGAGTGGGAAAAGGCAGTCAATCGTGGTTTCAAGCCCTCATAGGTACTGTCGAAACACGACGTCGTAATCACCAGTCGAACGCGAGTACGGGTTTCAAGCCCTCATAGGTACTGTCGAAACATTCGATTGCCCGGGCGCTGAACGGACTTGCGCCCGGGTTTCAAGCCCTCATAGGTACTGTCGAAACCACAACCGCATCGACGTATCCGAGTCGCTCGAAGTGGTTTCAAGCCCTCATAGGTACTGTCGAAACCGAGTGCCACTCGCACACTCGTTCGCACATCGCGTGTTTCAAGCCCTCATAGGTACTGTCGAAACGAGGCGCATCACCAGCGTCGACGTCGCGATGTATGGTTTCAAGCCCTCATAGGTACTGTCGAAACGTGGAGCGCGGGCTACCCTGGCCGATGCAGCCGCGTTTCAAGCCCTCATAGGTACTGTCGAAACGAGCGACACGCGGTGATGCGACTCACGAGACGCCGGTTTCAAGCCCTCATAGGTACTGTCGAAACGCGAGAGCCGCTGCAACCAGCGCGACGTGGCGCGGTTGTTTCAAGCCCTCATAGGTACTGTCGAAACGTCGATGAAGGGAGTGGGAGCGCGACGGGAGTCTCGGTTTCAAGCCCTCATAGGTACTGTCGAAACCCAGTGGTAGCCTGGGCCCGAGATGTTGAAGATGTCGTTTCAAGCCCTCATAGGTACTGTCGAAACCTACTATGATCGCGGAGTGACACTTGCTGGACTGACGTTTCAAGCCCTCATAGGTACTGTCGAAACTTCACCAGATATTCATGAGATTCATATGGAAACCTAGTTTCAAGCCCTCATAGGTACTGTCGAAACTGCGATCGTTCTCGTCATCGTGACGCTCGTCGTGTAGTTTCAAGCCCTCATAGGTACTGTCGAAACTCTCGCTCTCGGATGCCCCATCCGTGCTCCTCCGTAGTTTCAAGCCCTCATAGGTACTGTCGAAACAGATTCGAAATTGCCGCGCTGGGCGCGCATTTTTGCGTTTCAAGCCCTCATAGGTACTGTCGAAACACGCGGCTGCCTGAGCGCAGGGCGTGCTGCGCGAACGTTTCAAGCCCTCATAGGTACTGTCGAAACTTTCTCGCTCCCGAGGAACACCAGCAGGCGATCCGAGTTTCAAGCCCTCATAGGTACTGTCGAAACAGTCCCGTCGCGGGACGGCTGGGGTGTACATACCCTGTTTCAAGCCCTCATAGGTACTGCCAAAACGCGGAATGACGCGTAGACTGCCCGTCCGCGGACGCGTCGTTTCAAGCCCTCATAGGTACTGTCGAAACGTTCGAATCCCGCCCCAGCTCTTTTTGTTTTCCCCGTTTCAAGCCCTCATAGGTACTGTCGAAACTCGAACGTAGTGACTGCACAGCGCCGGCGGAGGCACGAAGCGTTTCAAGCCCTCATAGGTACTGTCGAAACCCGAATCGACGAATGCCAGCGCTGCACGTCCTTCCGCTGGTTTCAAGCCCTCATAGGTACTGTCGAAACCAGTGGCGACGACGTGGATTTCGACGATGTTACTCGACCAGTTTCAAGCCCTCATAGGTACTGTCGAAACGAGTCTCGGCGACGAGTGGATCTTGACGATGTTCTCGAAAGTTTCAAGCCCTCATAGGTACTGTCGAAACTGCCGGGTCGCGAGTCGCAGTCGCAGTCGCTATCTGCGGTTTCAAGCCCTCATAGGTACTGTCGAAACAGGCAGCGCGCGCGCTGAGGCGCGCCGAAACTCCGTTTCAAGCCCTCATAGGTACTGTCGAAACCTCTTCGAACTCGGCCGGCAGCCGAGTCGTCGCGCCAGTTTCAAGCCCTCATAGGTACTGTCGAAACCGTTCGAGGTCGGACGGAACTGGCGCCTTCCACGTGTTTCAAGCCCTCATAGGTACTGTCGAAACCGATGGGAACGACTCGTGCGGATCCAGTGGGAACCGTGTTTCAAGCCCTCATAGGTACTGTCGAAACGCAGCTCTCCGCTTCCAGGTCATCGAACTCTTCGGCCGTTTCAAGCCCTCATAGGTACTGTCGAAACTGAGATACAGTTCGTCAGCTGGCAGCCACTCTTCTAGTTTCAAGCCCTCATAGGTACTGTCGAAACGCTGGTCGGAGACGTCGAGATCGGGAACGACGATCTGTTTCAAGCCCTCATAGGTACTGTCGAAACTCTACGAACCCACTCGAAGTGTCACGCAGATTTTGAGTTTCAAGCCCTCATAGGTACTGTCGAAACGGAAAGGGGAGTTACGATGGAGACTCGAGTGTCTAGTTTCAAGCCCTCATAGGTACTGTCGAAACACAGAGCAGAGAGGACACCACCTCGAATGGGTCTTGAGTTTCAAGCCCTCATAGGTACTGTCGAAACTGGAGCTCCTGTACCCGCTAGGTACTCGTCGACCAGTTTCAAGCCCTCATAGGTACTGTCGAAACGGATGATCTGCTCGCGGGGAGTTTCAACCTCTCCCCAGTTTCAAGCCCTCATAGGTACTGTCGAAACCCTCGCGACGCACGGCTCGCTCGGGATCGGGAACGTGGTTTCAAGCCCTCATAGGTACTGTCGAAACACGGGCAGACGCAGCATCGGCAACGTGACAGTCAGGTTTCAAGCCCTCATAGGTACTGTCGAAACAGGCGAGACTGGCCGAGTTGGCCGAGGCAGGACGGGGTTTCAAGCCCTCATAGGTACTGTCGAAACAGAAGAGTGGCTGCCAGCTGACGAGCTACACCTCGTGTTTCAAGCCCTCATAGGTACTGTCGAAACGCGCGCTCCCAGGCCAGGAAGCGGCAGCGCTCCTCCACGTTTCAAGCCCTCATAGGTACTGTCGAAACGAGTCCGCGGGCGATGTAGAACCGGCCACGATCCTCGTTTCAAGCCCTCATAGGTACTGTCGAAACGAAAGCGCTATGGCTAGAGAAGAGAGCCGGCTCGAGGTTTCAAGCCCTCAGAGGTACTGTCGAAACCCGGACAGCTGGTGGATGAGCGCCGTCGCGGTCCGGGTTTCAAGCCCTCATAGGTACTGTCGAAACAGATCGTCATCCGGGCGAGAGACGAGGCGTCGCGCGGTTTCAAGCCCTCATAGGTACTGTCGAAACCAACTCCTGCGGCGTTGCCCCGTGCACCGTGACGTCCGTTTCAAGCCCTCATAGGTACTGTCGAAACAACAGGAGGAGGAGCGGATGGCGAAGCAGGACGCCGAGGTTTCAAGCCCTCATAGGTACTGTCGAAACCTGGTCGCCTGGCACGAGATCGGACACGTCGAACTCCAGTTTCAAGCCCTCATAGGTACTGTCGAAACTGCGGATGGTCGAGCAGCCGTGACGCTGCTGGCAGC
>NZ_JAPFQM010000002.1 GCF_026241205.1 Thermomicrobium sp. 4228-Ro | reverse complement strand
GCCTGGTCGAGCCCGAACCGGCAGCCGGGTGAGGGGCGGGCAGGTAGCGGGCGTCGGCATTGTCGCGTCGATGCGGTGCCTTCGGGACCGGTGTCTCCCCTGGAGGGGCGCGGCCTGCCGAGCCCGGTCCTGGCCGGTTCCCGGTCCGACCGAGTCGTACAGGTCAGGCGTGCCTGATCCCGACGTGGAGGCAACGTCGCCGGTACGGCTGGGGTGGGGCGATCGCCAGCTGACCGTCCCCGTTCGACCACGGCCGTTTCCCGTGTAGGGGCGAGGCGTGCCTCGCCCGCAGCGCCGGATGGCGCGGGTGTGCACCGACGATCCAGTTCCCCGGGCCTCCCGGGCCGGGCAGGTCACGCGCACGTGACGAGGTCGGTCCAGGCGCGCGTGACCCCCCTCCAGGGGGCGGCGGTGGTCGGTACGCGAGCCCTCGCTGCCGTCGTCGGGGCGGGACGACCCCCTGGGGTGACGGGAACCTCGTGCCCTGGCAGAATCGGCGCGGCGAAGGGTGTCCCACCGTGGGAGCACGCGCGTGCGCCGGAACGCACCTGACCGCCGCCGCTCGATCCGACTGCCCGGTTACGACTACCGCATGCCGGCCGGGTATTTCGTGACGGTCTGTACGGTCGACCGCGAGCCGCTCTTCGGCACGGTCGTCGGTGGCGCCGTGCAGGTGAACCGGTTCGGCGAGATCGTGCGGGAAGAATGGTTCCGCACCGCGCAGCTCCGCCGGAACGTGCTCCTGCTCGAAGAGGAATTCGTCGTCATGCCCAATCACGTCCACGGGATTGTCTGGCTGACCGAAGACCCGCCGGCCGACGCGTCGCCCTCGGAGCAGGCTGTGCCGCGGCTTCCCGCCGGCAGTCTCGGTGCGGTCGTCGGCGCGTTCAAGGCCGCGGCGGCGCGGCGGATCAACCGGGAACGCGGCACGCCGGGTGCGCCGGTGTGGCAGCGGAATTTCTGGGAACGGATCGTCCGTTCCGACCGCGAGCTGGAGCGGATCCGCCAGTACATCGTCGAAAACCCCCTGCGCTGGCAGGAGGACTCGCTGCATCCGGGGCGCTGGACACCGAGCGAGGCGCTGGACTTCCTGGTCGTGCCCAGCGAGGACGGTCCGTCCACCTCGTAGGGGCACCGGATTCGTCGCCCGTCTTTGCCCTGTAGGGGCGCGGCGTGCCGTACCCGTCCGCGCCGGATGGCGCGGCAATGAGTTCGGTTCCCGGCCCTCTCGGGCCGGACGGGTCGGGCACGCCCGACCCCTACAGGAATGGGCGGTGGTCGATCGGACAACGGTGGACGATAGGCAGGCGACCGCCGGTAACCGACCCCACCCGGTCGGGGCGAGGGATGCGTTGCCCGTCTTTGCCCTGTAGGGGCGCGGCGTGTCGCGCCCGGACGTTCGTCCGTTCCCGGCCCTGACGGGCCGGACGGGTCAGGCACGCCTGACCCGGGCGGGTCACGCACGCGTGACCCCTACAGGAATGGCGGTGGTCGATCGGACAACGGTGGACGATAGGCAGGCGACCGCCGGTAACCGACCCCACCCGGTCGGGGCGACGGGTGCGTCGCCTGTCTTTCCCCTGTAGGGGCGCGGCGTGTCGCGCCCGGACGTTCGTCCGTTCCCGGCCCTGACGGGCCGGACGGGTCGGGCACGCCCGACCGGGCGGGTCAGGCACGCCTGACCCCTACGGGGATAGCGGTGGTCTTGCCCATCGGTGGACGTACGATCGACAACCGTCGCCAACCGCCCACACCCTGTAGGGGCGACGCGTGCGTCGCCCGGCCGCGCCGCCAGGCGCGGGGATGAACCCACGGTACGGTTGCCCGCCCCACCGGGCCCGGCGGGTCAGGCACGCCTGGCCCAGCCGGGTCACGCACGCCCGACCCGGGCGGGTCAGGCACGCCTGACCCCTACGGCGGACGAGGAAA